>QLUS01000011.1 GCA_018725535.1 Bacillota bacterium | reverse complement strand
GACCTCAAGGGGGAAACTCTGTCCTCAACCCCAGAATAGCCAAAAATAATCCATAAAAATAATCCCGAATTCCCTAAATCCGAATTTATTCAAAGCAGAGATTTGCTTTTTGCAGGCATATTTTTGTATTTTTGTGAAAGTTGCGGAATCGCTGCTCGAAATGCTTGACAGGTGAAAGTTTTCATTTATAATAGTATTGTACTCTACACAAGGTTGCAAAAGAAGTGGTGATGTTTTCTATATCTAACAAGTTGTAGCTTATATCTATAGTATACGTTATCTAATTGAGGCAGGTAAGGCGATGGGGCCATGACCGAGTAGCAGAAGAAAAGTTAAATTTTGGCGATGCTGGTCGGTTTTTATTTTGTCTCAAAGGGGGGGAGGCCTATGTAAGAAGGCATGGAGCCGATGGAGAAAGGGAGAGTCCTTTTGGTGGAAGGAGGTGAGGCCAGGCGTTTGATGCAGCGTTTTAGGGGCTTGCATTTCTTTCGTAAGTTCCTGTAACGGCGGTTCTGTTTGTCTTTTAACCCCGTTTATAAAATAGTAGAGGGGGACTTTTTGATCGTTATCGTGACGATCCTAGTACAATAGTAGAAGGAGGATAATAAGATGTCACCCTTTGTAGGTGAAATTGTTGGTACCATGCTACTGATTCTCTTCGGAGACGCTATTGTCGCTAATGTCTTGCTCAACAAATCCAAAGGTCAGAATTCGGGGTGGATCGTTATAACCACAGGATGGGGTCTGGCAGTTGCCATGGCCGTTTATGCGGTCGGTCGCATCAGCGGGGCCCACATTAACCCGGCGGTGACTATTGGGCTGGCGTCGATCGGCAAATTCCCCTGGGCCGATGTTCCTTTGTACATCGTAGGTCAGTTCATTGGCGCTTTCATAGGTGCGACCCTGGTGTGGTTGGCCTATCTGCCCCATTGGGCGGAGACTGAGAGCCAGGGCTTGAAACTGGCTGTCTTCTCCACCGGCCCGGCCATCCGCAACTATGGCGCGAACCTGCTGACCGAGATCATCGGCACCTTTGCGCTAGTTTTCGGCGTGCTGTACATCATAGGTAACGAACTGGTCGCTGGCCTAGCGCCCCTTCTGATCGGTTTCCTGGTCTGGGTGATCGGCCTCGCCCTGGGTGGTCCCACCGGCTATGCTATCAACCCGGCTCGAGACCTGGGACCGCGCATTGCCCACTTCGTGTTGCCCATCGCTGGTAAGGGAGACTCCGACTGGGCATACTCTTGGGTTCCGGTGGTCGGTCCTATCATCGGTGGGGTGGTAGGAGCCTTGTTGTTTGTTCTCCTCTTTGGCGCCTGATCGGCTGATTTGTCAGTCCGCCATATGAAAGCAATGCCAGCGGGAGGATTATCCCGCTGGCATTGCTTGGATGTCGGGAGATAAGAGCCACGGTCTTCCGGGGAAGAGAGAGAAGAAGCTCTTCACGCGGACTTGAGGACGCTTTAGAAGTTCTGCTTGAGCTTTTGTTTGGCAATGCTGTAGCTATTTTAGGAGGAGTGCCATGAAGAAACTGATCAATAAGGTCGACGATGTAGTCCCTGAGGGACTGGCAGGCATGGAAGCCGCTCATCCCGACCTAATTAAGGTGCATTACAATCCCAACTTTGTATACCGCGCTGACGCCCCGGTTAAGGGTAAGGTCGCTGTTGTCTCCGGCGGTGGTAGTGGCCACGAGCCCATGCACATCGGCCTGGTTGGCGTGGGCATGCTGGATGCTGCTTGCCCCGGGGCTGTTTTTACCTCACCTACCCCCGACCAGATGCTGGAAGCCACCAAGGCCGTGGACGGCGGGGCTGGGGTACTGCATATTGTGAAGAACTACAGCGGCGATATCATGAACTTCGAGATGGCCGCGGACCTGGCTCAAGCTGAGGGCATCGAGGTGGAAAGCGTGATTACTAACGATGACGTGGCTGTTATGGACAGTCTTTACACCCAGGGCCGCCGGGGGGTAGGAACCACCGTCCTGGCCGAGAAGATCTGCGGAGCCGCCGCTGAGCAGAAACGTTCCCTGAAGGAGGTGGCGGATATCTGCCGCAAAGTCAACGGCTGGGGCCGCAGCATGGGTATGGCTCTCACCTCGTGCACTGTGCCGGCCAAGGGCTCACCCACCTTCGAGTTGGGGGAGGATGAGATGGAAATCGGCATCGGCATCCACGGCGAGCCGGGGCGGGAGAGAATGAAGCTCAAAACCGCCGACGAGATTACCGAGATATTAGCCACAGCGGTCCTGGATGACCTGCCCTTCAAGAGCGGCGATGAGGTATTGGCTTTCGTCAATAGCATGGGCGGTACTCCCATCAGTGAACTCTATATCGTCTACCGCAAATTGACAGAAATGTGCAAGGCCAGGGGCATCAAGATCGTGCGCAATCTCATCGGCGCCTATATTACCTCCCTGGAGATGGCCGGCTGCTCCATCACCTTGCTCAAGCTGGATGAGGAACTGAAGAAGCTCTGGGACGCCCCGGTCCATACCCCTGGCCTGCGTTGGGGTGTTTAAACTGGAAGGTGCATTGGCCATTCCTTGTAAGAAAGAGAGCCTGCCAAAACTATACAAGGGGAGGTGCAATCTTTTGTCATGCCGATGACTAAAGACGATGTCATCAGGTGCCTTGGAACTATTGCTGTGGTGCTTAAGGAGAACAAGGAATATCTCACCCAGCTGGATGCGGCCATCGGCGATGCTGATCACGGCATTAACATGGACCGTGGTTTCACGGCAGTGATGGACAAACTGCCTGGCGTGGAGGATAAGGACATCGGCACTATCCTGAAGACGGCTGGCATGGCCCTTGTCTCCACTGTGGGGGGCGCGGGTGGGCCGTTATATGGAACCTTCTTCATGCGAGCTGGCACGGCCGTGCCCAACAAATATGAACTTACCAATGGCGACCTTGTGGCCCTTTTTGAGGCAGCCCTGGACGGAGTTGTGCAGCGGGGTAGGGCTAATCTGCGTGATAAGACCATGGTTGATGCCATCACCCCGGCCGTGGATGAACTAAGGAAGGCTGCGGCAGAGGGAGTCGACACAGTGGAAGCGCTGCGGCGGGCCACAATTGCTGCCGAAGAGGGTATGAAAGGCACTATACCTATGAAGGCCCTCAAAGGACGGGCCAGCTACCTGGGTGAGAGAAGCATCGGCCACCAGGACCCTGGAGCTACATCCTCCTACCTGATATTTAAGGCCTTTTTAGATACCGTGAGTACCCACACCTGATGCTCGAACAAAGCATGGAACTACCAAGCCAAAGGAAGGTGCAGGCCGGCAAGGAGCGTATCAAAAGGGCGTGTGGGAGCTGGAAGGCCGTTGGAAGGGGGGTGGTAATGAGAAGATGTTGGTAATGAGCCAAGGCTAGAAGTGGTTGATGTACACTATTGAGAATGGAATAAGATAAGGAGTGAGAGTGATGGCAGAAAAGAAATATGCTGCAGCTATTGATCAGGGGACCACGGGCACCCGGTTCATGGTCTTCACTCATGACGGCAAGGTGGCCTCCACCTACTACGAGGAGCATGAGCAGATCTATCCTCAAGCTGGCTGGGTGGAGCACAAGCCTATGGAGATCTGGGAAAAGACCCAAAAGGTGATCAAAGCGTCCCTGGTGAATGGGAAAATCGACCCCAACCTGATCTCCGGCATTGGGGTCACTAACCAGCGGGAGACCACTATCCTTTGGGATAAGGCTACTGGCGAGCCTGTCTACAACGCTATCGTCTGGCAATGCACCCGTACTCGGGACATCTGCCAGCAGATGATCGACGATGGCTGGGAGTCAAAGATCCGGGAGAAGACGGGCCTGCCCATCGCCACCTATTTCTCGGGGCCCAAGATCAAGTGGATACTGGACAACGTCCCCAACGTCCGGGCTCGGGCAGCGAAGGGGGAGGTCATCTTCGGCAACATCGACACCTTTGTCATCTGGTGGGTGACCGGTGGTCCCAAGGGTGGGGCTCACGTTACCGACTACACTAACGCCTCCCGCACCATGCTCATGAACCTGCGCACCCTGGACTGGGACGACGAGATCCTTAACTATCTGGGCATACCCAGGGCCTGCCTGCCCAAGATCCGCCCCTCCAGCGACAAGAAGTTGTATGGCATGACTCCGAAGGATGGGCCGTTGGGCGCGGAGGTACCTGTCTGCGGGGACCTGGGTGACCAGCAGGGTGCTCTGGTGGGCCAGACCTGCTTTGGTGTGGGTGAGGCGAAGAACACCTACGGCACTGGCTGCTTTATGCTGCTTAACACCGGCGGGAAGCTTACCCCCTCCAAGAGTGGTCTCCTGACCACGGGCGCTTATGGCGTGGAGGAGGGCAAGTGCACCTTCGCTCTGGAGGGCTCCATTGCCATCACTGGTGCGGCCATTCAATGGCTGCGGGATAACCTGGGCCTGATCAAGACGGCGGCAGAAACAGAGGAGATCGCCAGCTCAGTGGAGGATGCTGGCGGCATCTACTTCGTCCCGGCCTTCTCCGGGCTGTTCGCCCCCTATTGGGACATGTACGCCCGAGGCGTCATCGTAGGTCTCACCCGCTTCATTGATAGGCGCCACATTGTCCGGGCTACCCTGGAGTCTATCTGCTACCAAACCCGTGAGGTTCTGGATGCCATGTACAAGGACTCGGGCATTAAACTTGCCTCTCTGAAGGTTGACGGTGGAGCAGTTAAGAATAACTTCCTGATGCAGCTTCAGGCTGACATTCTGGGGGTGCAGGTGGTACGGCCGACGGTGGAGGAGACTACTGCCCTGGGCGCAGCCTACATGGCAGGCCTGGCTACGGGCTTCTGGAAAGACCTCGAGGATATGCGCAAGAACTGGGGCGTGGACCGGGTCTTCGAGCCGCAGTGGAGCGAGGAGCGGCGAGAGGAAGGCTACCGGGGCTGGTTAAAGGCCATCGAGCGAACTCGCGGTTGGGTGGAGAGGAGCTAGGGCCTCCAGGGCCTGTGCTTCCTACATCCAGGCGGTCGATAGAAGCAGAGGGGCTGAGGGGACTTTGGGAAGTGGGGATTGGATTTCCTCGTTTCTCTCAGGCCCCTTGGTCCCTTTTCTTTTTCATAGGTGATTCTATTTTGCCCGCTCTGGGTACAAATCGTATTTTTCCCCGCCCGATAGGAGGTGGGACATAAGTCTCCTACCGTATTTAAAAAGGAGTATTGTGGCATGAGAAGAACGGCCGTGGTAATCGGCGGCGGTTCAACTGGGGCTGCGACAGCCCACGACCTGGCCTTACGTGGCCTGAAAGTGATCTTGGTTGAGCGAGGCGAGATCGCCTCGGGCACCACGGGGCGTAGCCACTGTCTGTTGCACAGTGGCGGACGCTATGCGGTCACGGATCAGGAGTCGGCCATCGAGTGCATCCAGGAGAATATGATCTTGCGTAAGATACTGCCCGGCTGCCTGGAGCTGAACGATGGGCTTTTCGTCGCTCTGGACGAGAGGGATCTGGAGTTCAAGCCGCTGTTTCTGGAGGGCTGCGCGGCCTGTGGCATCCCGGCCGAGGAGATTCCGGTGAAAGAAGTCCTGAGAAGGGAACCCCATCTCAACCCGGCTGTGAAGGCAGCCATTCGGGTACCTGATGGTGTGTTTGAGCCCTTCCGTCTCTGCCTGAGCTACCTGGCCACCGCCAAGAGAAATGGGGCTGAGGTCAGGACTTTTACTGAGGTGGTCGAGATACTGCGGGACAACAGTGCTGTGACCGGCGTGCGGGTGCGAGACCACCGGCGCGAGACCACCGAGGACATTGGTGCTGATATAGTGGTCAACGCGGCCGGCCCCTGGTGCGGCCGGGTGGCGGCCATGGCGGGAGTGGAAGTTCCCATCCAGCCCACGCCTGGGGTGATGGTGGCGATGGACCAACGCCTGGTCAATATGGTGATCAACCGTCTGAACAAGCCCTCGGACGGTGACATCATCGTGCCTCAGCGCCAGACGTCCATCATTGGCACTACATCCTGGGTGGTCAAGGATCCTGATTTGATTGAGATTCCCCAGGATCATGTGGATCTTATGCTTCAAAAGGGCCAGGAGTTGGTACCAGATGTGCGCCACGCCCGCACGCGGGGCATCTTTGCTGTGGCCCGGCCGCTTATCGCTAAGGGAGCGGCTCTGAATGGTCGGGAGGTCAGCCGTACCTTCGAATGCTTCGATCACGCCAGGGACGGGGTGGAGAACTTTGTCACCATCTCCGGCGGCAAGACAACCTCTGCTCGGGCCATGGCCGAGAAGGTATCGGATGTCATATGTAACAAGTTGGGCATTGATGTGCCATGCCGAACCCGTGAGGTCGTGCTGGCCTCTTATCGCGAATTCTTCTAAGGAGGCGTCTGACCATGAATAAGAAGATTGCCTATCGCATCGCCCGGGCCAAGGGTGGTGCTCGCGCTCCCTCTCACTATGACACCTTCACTATTGATGTGGATCCTAGCCGGACTACTATTCTGGATGGAATTCAGAAGATTTGGGCGGAACAGGATACCACCCTCACTTTCAGGCACGCTTGCCACCACGCCTCCTGTGGGTCATGTGCCGTCCGGGTCAACGGAGTCGAGAAGCTGCCCTGCGTTGTTTATATCAGCGAGGTCTGGGATGGCACTAGTCCTCTGGTCATTGAGCCGTTGCGCAATCTCCCCATTGTTAGCGACCTGGTCGTTGATCCGACTCCATTTTTCGATCAAATGCGGCGGGTGGGTCTTCCCATTATCTGCACCAGCGAGCCCCTCGTGTCTGGAGGAAGCCAGGAGGCCAACCGCTTCGAGAACTGCATCGAGTGTCTGGTCTGCCTATCGGCCTGCCCGGTGGTGGCCTCCGACCCGCGCTATCTGGGCCCGGCAGCCCTGGCGGCGGCCCATCGCATCATCGTAGAACCGCGGGGAGCAGATCTATTGTTCATCCAACAGCTCGTGGATGACGATCACGGCTGCTGGCGCTGCTTTTACTGCCAGCTCTGTAATGTTTGTCCCATGAATATAGATAGCCCCCGGGCAGTAGTAGAGATGAAGGAGAGGTTTAGCCGAGGAAAGCTCGTAAATCTTCTCCTTAGCCAGGCCGATCTCATGACCAGAATGGGGAGTCGCACCGACCCCGTTTCTAATGTGTTGCTGAACTTCCCTCTGGCCAGAGCCTTTTTAGAAAGAACGCTGGGAATTGACCGCCGGAGGAATTTTCCCAAGTTTCAGCGTCAAACCTTTCGCCAATGGTTCTCTCGCCGCACCCACAGCAGGGGGCCGGGCTTATTCTGAAAGAATACAGATCCGATACTTAGTAGAGAACCCTTGTCATGCGGCGCAGGAGCAAGAAATGATAGGTCAAGGAATAAAAAAAACATCCGCTGGGACAAGACCCGGCCATAATAGGGAAAGCCATAATAGGACCCAAGTCTTGATGAGGGAGCCATTTGTGAGGGTAGCGAGGGGTCACCCGACCACCGGCCTGCCCTCTAAGGATCTAAGGGTGGCTTACTTTGTAGGCTGTTTTGCTGACCGGTGCAATCCCCAACTGGCCCAAACTCTAGTGAAGATCCTGGAGCAAAATGGAATAGAAGTCATTGTGCCCGAACAGAAATGCTGCGGCCTGCCCCAACTGGCTTACGGGAGAACCCAGGACTTTCATCAAAATGCCCGGTTCAATTTGAAAGTCCTAAGCCAGGCGGTCAGGGAAGGCTATCATGTAGTTACCGCCTGTACCTCATGTGCGCTGGTACTAAAAAAAGAGTATCCCCACTTCTTGCCAACAGAAGAGGCAAAACTGGTAGCACAAAGAAGTTTCGAAATTTGCGAATATCTTTTGATGCTACGAAATGAGGGAAAGCTGATCCTGGATTTGAAGGAGCTCTCCTTAAGAGTAGCCTATAAGGTCCCCTGCCACGCCATTGCCCAGGGAACTCAACAGGCAGGGCTCAGACTTGTGGATTTAGTGCCAGGGCTGACCAGAGTGGAAATCCAGGACAACTGCTGCGGCATAGGGGGAACCTTCGGGTTCAAGCACGAGAGTTTCGACATCTCCATGAAAATAGGAGAGAGGCTCTTTCGGGAGATAGAGAAGGCAAAAGTCGACAGGGTCATTACTACCTGCCCTACCTGCAAGTTGCAGATTGAGCAAGGTACGGGTATTCAGACTATCCATCCTCTGGAGCTGCTTTCCATGGCATATTCAATGAAATAGACCATCTGGGGTTAAATCGTCAGCATCTGTGAATTCCGCCTAAAAATCCAGCCCAGGTTTCCAGTTTAAATCCAGCAACTTTTAGACAATTGGGTTAAAATTTCTTCGGCAGGCAGGAATGGTGCTGAATAGCAGGATTTAATCTGAAACCATAGGTGATGCTCGGAGAGTCTATTGGAAGAGACTGTCCTCAATGACGATCCGGAGTTGGTATGGTTACTTAAGACAGTTTCTGTGCTGGTACTCAGACAAGATGCGTCCTTTTGCTGCGGTTTGGATCATAGATGTCGACGAATTTCTGGCCACTTACGGTAGAAGAGGATGTTCCCGAGTATCAATTAACAATATGGCCACTGCTCTTCGAGCATTCTTTCGGTACGCTAGAACGAAAGGATGGTGTGCATCCTCGATAGCGGAAGCCATAAAGGGGCCGCCTATCTACACCCAGGAAGGCCTACCATCAGGTCCATCTTGGGACGACGTGAGGCGCTTGCTTACCAGCATGGAAACTAACCGGCCATGTGATATACGCGATCGGGCCATGGTAATGCTCTTTGTAATCTACGGTTTTCGGGCCACGGAGGTTGCAAAGCTGCGGCTTGAAGATATTGATTGGGAACACGACCAGATTATAATGTCCCGCCTTAAAGGTAGGGGAAGCCAAGTATATCCTCTGTTACCGACAGTAGGCCATGCCATCGTCCGGTATTTGCGGGAAGTACGCCCACAGTCTTCCCGGCGTGAGGTATTTCTTACCCTCGCGGCCCCCTTGAGGCCAATTTCAAGGGCCGGCCTGTATAGTCTGACCAGTAGAGCTATGCTGAAGATTGGGATCCATCCACCCCACCGGGGGCCACACTCGTTGCGCCACGCCTGTGCAGCTCACCTTGTTTCAGAAGGTTTCTCTCTTAAGGAAATCGGCGACCACCTCGGACATCGCAGCTCCTCCGCTACTCGAATCTACGCCAAGGTGGATCTGCAGGGGCTACGTGAGGTAGCTACTTTTGATCTAGGAGGACTGATATGAAGCTATCACGACTTGTCACTGAATACATTGCCTTCAAGCGTTCCATGGGTCTGCGTTTCCAGTCCCCAGCCAGAATACTCAAAGCTTTCTGCCGAGCAAGGGGCGATATTGAAGTCACGGAAGTCCAACCGAGCACTGTCCAAGCATTTCTTGCTGGGAAAGGCGCTATCACGAGCTTCTGGCACGTAAAGTTTCAAGTGCTCAGCAAGTTCTATCACTTCTTGATGATTCGGAACTACATTGAATCCTCCCCTTTGCCAAAAACAGCCGGAGCAGAAAATCATCAGATAATGATGAGTGTGATTGAGACAGCTAAAATGAATGGAGCAAATCCTCTCCAGATGCTGATGAAATTGACTTGGGGGAGGGAAATTGAGGAACTCAAACAACTTTTGCTTGGAAACGGCCAACAAGGTGCACCTGGGTAGCCCCTTCGGGGGCGATGTGGCTATATGTAATGCAAATCTCCATGCTTGTCTAATGTTCCGGAAGCTTTTCACAACTGGCAGAAGAAGTCTCTGTCTTCTGGAAAGGTCATGTGAACAAGGACTATTTCTTCTGGTAGCTTAATAGTTAGTTACTATTATTCACCTGATGGCGGAAAGGAAGCGATCTTTTGAATCTTGGGATGTCGGAAATACAAGGAAAGTGTCAAATTTACTGGGGTTCAGGATCCCTGTTACACTATGTTCACACCCTTCCCCCGGAGCGCCGCTCTCTGAACCGCCTAATGCTTGGTATCGTTCTTTTGAGCAGGGTGGCGATCAATTCAGCCTCGCGCAGGCGCACCGCCCAGCGCTCCTCCTCCTGCGTCTTGTCCCGAGAGTCCTCCCACTCCGCTTGAGGCCCCTGTTCCTGCCGGTTCTGGGCCCGCAAATCATCCTTACTCGTAGAAGTCCCCGCAGAGTCCACTGTCAGCTCTCCCCAACTGGCGCGGAGGTGGGCTGCTCCGCCATGGCCGGGAGAGGCCGGCTGGTCACCACGCCAATCCCCGTCCCTTCGGCGTTGGCCAGCACCACCTGGTGCATCTCCACGGGCGCCTCCAGCTCCACCTCCCGCAACCTCCTGAGGATAGGGAAAATCTTCGCCTTGGGCACCGGCTCGGTGGAACGCACCGGAACCACGGGGTGAAGCCCGTCTTTGACCCGCACCACAGTGAAGACCATGCGCTGCGGGTCGCTCAGCTCCGTCTCGGCATAGTCAATACCTTTCTTGCACTCGTCACCCTCCACCTTGACGATCGTCTTGCCTTCATGGGTTACCTCCAGGCGGCAGCCCACAGGGCAGGTGATACAGATTAGCTTGGTTGTTTCCTTGACCATCTTGCCTCCTCAGCTCTTTTCCTCCACCCGCACCGAGAGCTCCTTCGCGCCGACGATTTTGCCGTGATCCTCCGGGGGCAGCTTGATCCTGATCATCTCGCTGGGCCGGACGTACCGTTCCGTCTTCCGCTTGACCAGCTTCCCGTTGGCCTCCACATTGACCCAAACCGGGGCCTCCACCGGCCATTGGACCCGAAGCTGCAGCTCCTGAGGCCCCCGCTCCAGGCTCAGAGGATCGAGGACGTGGGGCAATACGTGATGCACATTGTCGCCGGCGATGACCCTCAGCTTGCGCTCCGACCCCCTTCGCTGGTGGATAGCGTACTCGCCGGCATGGCGCCCGGCTAGGTACCCGGCCTCGGTCACCCAGTCCGCCAGATCGTAGACGTGGACCACGTTGCCGGCGGCAAAGATGCCGGGTACGTTGGTCTGCATCGTCTCGTCCACGTAGGGGCCACCGGTCAAGGGGTCCAATTCCACCCCCGCCTTTTTGGATAGTTCGTTCTCGGGGATGAGGCCCACCGAGAGGAGCAGGGTGTCGCAGGGGATGGTCTCCTCGCTACCGGGGATGGGCTGAAAGTTGTCGTCCACCTGGGCCGAGACCACCGCCTCCACTCGATCGCGGCCCTTAACGTCAATGACGGTGTGTTGGAGCTGCAAGGGGATGTCGTAGTCCACCAGGCACTGGACGTAGTTGCGCACCAGCCCGCCGACGTAGGGCAATACCTCCACCATGCGCTCCACCCTGGCCCCCTCGAAGACCAGGCGGCGGGCCATGATCATGCCGATGTCACCTGAGCCGAGGATGGCGAAGCGCTCCCCCGGCATGTAGCCTTCGATCTCGATGAAACGCTGGGCCGTGCCAGCGGTGTAGATACCTGCCGGGCGGGTGCCGGGGATGGCCAAAGCCCCCCGCGAGCGCTCGCGGCAGCCCATGGCCAGGACAATGGCCCGCGCCTCGATCTCCAGGAGCCGGCCCCACTGGATGGCGTAGAGGCGCCTTGCGGGGGTGATATCCAGCACCATGGTGCCGAGCATGGTCTCGACCCCCAACCCCTCCACCCGGTCAATGAAACGCTGGGCGTATTCGGGGCCAGTAAGGTCCTCCTGGAATATCTCCAAGCCGAAGCCAGTGTGGATACACTGTATGAGGATGCCCCCCAGCTCCTCGCCCCGCTCGATGATCAGCACGTCCTCGGCGCCGCGTTCCTTGGCGGCGATAGCCGCGGCCAGGCCCGCCGGCCCACTGCCGATGACCACCACGTCGCATTTCTTCTCAGGCATGGCACCCTCCCTGAACTTTGGCGGGCCTGGTCAGCAGCTCCGAACCAGGCCCCTTCTTGGTGACCTTGGTGGGCAGGATGCGCAGCTCCCGGGCCAATATCTCAATTACGCGGGGCGTGTCGAAGCCGCCCTGACAGCGCCCCATACCCAGCCGTGTGCGTCGCTTGATGCCATCGTAGGTGCGGGCGGGGACGGGGGTGTGGACCTCGGCCACGATCTCCCCCTCGGTCACCGTCTCGCAGCGGCAGACGATGCGGCCGTAAGCTGAGTTGCTGTAGATGAGGAGGGTCTGCTCCTCCGGCGAGAGGTCGCGGAAGCGGGGGCGCGGTGGGCGGATGGGGTCCCAATCGGGCTTCTCCTCCAACTTAGGGCCATGCTCCCACAAGGCATCTACCACCCACTGGGCGATGGCCGGGGCGGATGTCAGGCCCGGCGACTCGATGCCTGCCAGGTTGACGAAGCCTTCCACCTCCCTGGGCACTTCCATCACGAAGTCACCTGTGGAGCCCGATGAGCGCAGGCCGGCGAAGACAGCGATGACATCCCCCTTATCCAGGCTGGGCAGCAATTTCTTGGCCCCGGCGAAGACCTCCTCAAGTCCCTCTGGGGTCACCGAGGTGTCCTCTTTATCCTTGATGTTATGAGCGGTGGGACCGGCGATGGTGTTACCGTGGACGGTGGTGGTGACCATGATACCTTTGCTGATGGGGGTGGGGACGGGGAAGAGGACGTTGTTGATGGAGACCTTGGCGCGGTCGAAGACGTAGTATTCTCCCTTGCGGGGGGTGATCTTGAAGTCGGTCTCTAGGCCGGCCTGGCGCATGATCACGTCGGAGTAGAGGCCAGCGCAGTTGATGACCCACCGGCAAGGGAAGGTACCGCGGTTTGTCACCACCCCTACGAGGCGTCTACCCTCCTTCACGAAGTCGAGGGCCTCGGTCTCCAGCATCAATTCCACGCTGTTCATGACGGCGTTTTCGGCGGCGGCGGCGACCACGGCGAAGGGGTCGCAAATGCCCCCGGTGGAGACCCACAGCGCCCCGCTGACCTGGGAGTTGATGTTCGGCTCGCGGCGGCGCATCTCGTCGGCGGAGATCATCTTCATCCCCAACACCCCGTTCTTCTTGCCCCGCTCCCACAGTTCATCCAGGATGGGCAACTCCTCGGGCCCGATGGCCACGACGTAATCCCCCCGTCGCTCGAAGGGGAAATTGAGTTCACCGGCCAACTGGTCCCACATGGCGTTGCCGGCCACGTTGAATTTGGCCTTGTTGGTGCCCGGCGTGGGGTCGTAGCCGGCGTGGACGATGGCCGTGTTGGCCTTGGAGGCACCGGTGCCCACGTCTGAGGCCTTCTCCAGGAGAAGTACCTTTAGTCTATAGCGCGAGAGGGCGCGGGCGGTGAGACAGCCCACCACGCCAGCTCCGATGATGATCACGTCGTGTTTCTCGTTTGGCATATACAATTCTCCCTTTCTATCCCCAGGCCCTGCTAATCTACTGATGCCTGGACTTTGGCCAATTAAAGTTAGGTTTCTCTCATCTCATCATCTCTCCCCTGATAGGGCCGACCAGGATCTCTGAGCCAGGCCCTTTCTTGGTCACGGCTTCCACCGGTATACCCAGTTCCCGGGCCAAAATAAACGGGATGCGGACGCCGCAAAAACCACCCTGGCACCGCCCCATACCGGCTCGGGTGCGTCGTTTAATGGCGTCAAGGGACCGGGCTCCAAGGGGGCTGTGAATGGCCCTCAGGACCTCTGCCTCAGTTACATGTTCGCAACGGCAGACAACATGCCCCCAATGGGGGTCGACCTTAATGGCGGCGGCCCGCTCCTGATACGTCATGCTGGCAAAGGGCTTGAGCTGACGCCGAAGGGGATTAAAGTTTGACCGGGGAATCAGCTTCAGCCCAACTTCCTCCGCCAGGTCCCTCACATAGGCTGCCACAGCGGGCGCTGAAGTCACGCCTGTAGAGCGGACACCGGAAATACCGATATAACCCCGGTTCTGCCGGGAAGCTTCGACGGTATAGCCCTCGGGATGCCGGACGGGCCGCAGTCCCGCATACTGGGTGATGGTATGGGCTGAGGACAAGGCCGGGAGCAGTTTTTGGGCCCCGGTCATAACCTGGGCCAGACCGGCGACGGTGACACGGGTGTCCGACTTATCTTCAATATCTTCCGCAGTGGGACCCACCAGGAGATTGCCGGAGACGGTGGGTGAGATCAGGATTCCCTTGCTAATCCTGGTAGGTACCGGCAGAATAATGTGCCTTAGCTTATAGGGGGCTTCCTTGTCCATGATAAAGAACTCTCCCCGCCGGGGGGTTATGGTGAAATCACACTCTCCCACCATCTGGGCCACCTCGTCACAGTACATGCCGGCAGCATTGATCACCCAGGATGTTTTAATCTTTCCCCTGGTGGTACTTACAGCCTGAACTGTCCCCCCTGTCGTCTCGATTCCGGTAACCCTGGTTCCCAAGAAAAACTTTACCCCATTGGCGATGGCATTTTCAGCCATGGCAATTGCCATTTCATAGGGACTGACTATGCTTTCCCGGGGAATAGCAAGGCCGCCGTACACCTGGTCGCTCAGCTCCGGTTCGATAGCCAATACCCGCTCCCTCCCCAACAAATGGACATCAAATACACCATTGCGGAGGGCCTTGCGTTGTAGCTCTGGTAGCAACTGCCATTGTTCTTTGGTTACAGCCACCAGCAAAGCGCCAACCACTTGATAGGGAAAGTCAAGTTCCTGGGCCAATTGATCGTACATGCGCCTGGCAGCCACCACAAGTTTAGCCTCCAGGCTGCCCACGGGGGCGTCAAATCCGGTGTGAATAATGGCACTGTTGGCTTTCCCCGTCAGGGCACAGACATCTTCATTTTTCTCCACCAGCACCGACTTTAGCTGGAAACGGCTCAGTTCTCTGGCAATTGCACAGCCCACACTACCTCCACCAATAATAACTACGTCCGTTTTCCAGAGATACATCCACTTTTCCTCCCAAGGCTTCTTTAACTATTCCTCGTGCCGTCTTTCCCAACCCCGGGCCCGCTCCACTGCCCGCAGCCAGTCAGCATACAGGTTTGCCCGTTGTTGTTCTGTCATCACCGGCTCATATCGTTTCTCTAAGCGCCACATGAAGCGCAACTCATCCAACCCAGACCAGAAACCGGTAGCCAGGCCAGCAAAGTAAGCAGCACCCAGGGCAGTAGTTTCGGGGATCGCCGGTACCTCTATCGGAATACCGAGGATGTCAGCTTGAAACTGCATCAAGAACTTATTTCTGGTCAGGCCGCCATCAACTCGAAGAACGTTGATCTTAAACCCGGCATCTACTTCCATCGCCTCCACCACATTACGTACCTGGTAGGCGATAGACTCCAGGGTAGCCCGGGCCAGGTGGGCCCTGGTGATAGCTGCCGTAATCCCGACCATGGTCCCTCGAGCATACTGGTCCCAGTACGGGGCCGCCAGGCCGGCAAAGGCTGGCACAAAGAAGAGACCACCGGAATCGGGTACCGAAAAGGCCAGTTCTTCCGTTTCCTCAGCCCGGGAGATTAGCCCCAAACCGTCGCGTAGCCACTGAACGGCAGCACCGGCAATATAGACACCACCATCAAAGGCGTAGGTCACTTCTTGCTCGAAACCCCAGCCGATGGTGGTCAAGATCCCACTCTGAGACAAGATGGGTTCTGCACCCAGATTCATAAACAAAAAGCAACCAGTACCGTAAGTGTTCTTAACATTACCCTTATCAAAACAGGTCTGGCCAAAGAGAGCACACATCTGGTCAACGGCGCTGCCGGTAATGGGCATTCCGCTACCCAGAATCCCTTTCATGGACGCGGTACCAAAAAGCCCTGAGGTTGGCAAGACCCGGGCCAGCATGTGCCTGGGAATGTTGAAAAGGTCAAGGATCTCATGATCCCATTCCAGGGTGTTAATGTTAAAGAGCATGGTGCGGGAAGCAGTGGTGTAGTCTGTAACGTGTTCCTGGCCACCGGTCAGTTTCCAAATTAACCAGCTATCCAGGGTCCCGGCCACCAGTTCCCCCGCTTCGGCCCTGGCCTGAGCCCCTGGCACGTGGTCTAAAATCCAGCGGATCTTGGGGGCGGAAAAATAGGAGTCGATGAACACACCGGTCTTCTGATGAACCTTTGCTTTCAGGCCGGGTCGGGCCCGTAGTTCCTCGACCATATCCGCCGTACGCCGACATTGCCACACGATGGCATTATATATGGGCTTGCCGGTGGCCCGTTCCCAGACCATGACAGTTTCACCCTGATTGGCGATCCCGATTCCCTCAATATCTCCAGGTCTCACGGCACCCTCTTCCAGGAGCTGGTGGACGACTCCACAGACACTCTCCCAGATTTCTTCCGGATCATGCTCGACCCAACCCGGCTGGGGATAGATTTGACGATGTTCTTTATAAGCTCCCGCATAGAAGCGACCTTCTTTATCAACAAAATAGGCCCGCGTTCCGGTAGTGCCCTGGTCAATACCCAGGATATAATTGGCCATGGTTTTCCTCCTCTCTCATTCACCCGTTATTTTCCTTACCTGTTGTCCTATCCTGGCCAAGATGATGAGGAAGATCTCCAGCGGGAGTCCTCCCCTTCGCCTCCTTCGTGCTCTCCTTTTATTGATTGCTAGGCGAGGTTCGACCGCGGTGAGGAGGCGTATTTTCGCGTCGGCGAGAACGAGTTCTCGCGTCTATTAGAGTCACCGATTCCTCTGACGCATCTGCTCGCTTTTTACCCCGCAGGGGTTAGTCTATCGCTGCGAGCAGGTGCGTCATTGACGATGTGGACCACCGAGGCGGCTAGCTGCCCTTCTCGACCCACTCGCGGGTGCGAGCGATGGCCTTCAGCCAGCCTTTGTAACCTTCTTCTCGCTGCTCATCGGTCCACCTGGGCTTGAAGACCCTATCCACACTCCAGTTGGCCCGCAGGTCCTCCAGGTTATCCCAGAGACCGGTGGCCAGGCCAGCCATGTAGGAGGCACCCAGGGCCGTGGTCTCTTCTACCGTGGGCCTCACCACTTCCACGCCCAGGATGTCGGACTGGAGCTGCATCAGGTAGTTGTTCTTCACCGCTCCACCGTCTACCTTGAGCGCCGTGAACTCGACGCCAGAGCCCTTCCTCATCGCCTCCAGAATGTCCTTTGTCTGGTAGCAGATGGCCTCCAGGGTGGCATGCACCAGGTGCTCCTTGCGTATGTAGCGGGTCAGGCCGACGATGGCGCCGCGGGCGTACATGTCCCAATAGGGGGCGGAGAGCCCAGAGAAAGCGGGCACGAAGTAGATGCCGCCGGCGTCGCCGACCTCCTTAGCGATCGGCTCCGTCTCCGCGGCATTCTCGATTATCTTTAGATTGTCCCGCAGCCACTGGATCGCCGCTCCGGTGATGGCGATGAAGCCCTCCAAAGCATAGGTAACCTTGTCTTTCTCCACTCCGTAGGCCACGGTGGTCAGCAGCCCACTGGGGGAGGGGACGATCCTATTGCCGGTGTTCAACCACAAGAAGCAACCGGTGCCGTAGGTGTTCTTGGCCTCCCCAGGGCTGAAGCAGGTCTGGCCCACCAGGGCGGCCTGCTGGTCGCCCAGGTCGCCGCACACCGGCACCTCCCCGCCCACCGGCCCGCTCTCGGGAGTCAGGCCGTAGAACCTCTTGTCGCTGGAGGGGCGGATCGTGGGTAACATCTGGCGCGGGATGTCCAGATAGTCCAAGATCTTCTGGTCCCAGTCCAGGGCCTTGAGGTTCATGAGCATGGTGCGCGAGGCGTTGGAGAAATCAGTGACATGCGCTCCGCCATCTGGGCCTCCAGTCAGCCACCAGATCAACCAGGTGTCTATATTGCCGAAGATGGCCTCCCCTTCCTCGGCCTTCTCCCGCACGCCCGGGACATTGTCCAGGATCCACTTGAGCTTGGGCCCGGAGAAGGCGGTGGCACTGACCAGGCCGGTGCTCTCCTTGACGTAGGGCTCCATACCGTCGTCAATGAGCTTCTGGCAGATGTCGCGGGTGCGGGTGCACTGCCAGACGATGGCGTTGTGGTAGGGTTTGCCCGTCTTGCGATCCCAGATGATAGTGGTCTCCGTTTGGTTAGTGACCCCAATACCTGCGATCTCCTCGGCCTTGACGCCGCTTTTCTCCATAGAGGCCTTGATCACCTGCTGAGTCTTTTCCCATATCTCCATCGGTTCGTGCTCAACCCATCCGGGCTGGGGGTAGATCTGCTCGTGCTCTTTATACACCGCGGAAACCGGCTCGCCCTTCTTGTTGAAGATGATGAAGCGGGTCCCCGTGGTCCCTTGGTCAACTGCTGCTGCGTACTTTTTCCCTGCCATTCTACCCTCCTGAGTTTGGAAAGTTGTCCAAAAACTCGACCTTTTAATAATCTGAAAATCCCTTTTTAGGGCAGCCTCTTAGACTAGCAAACGGGACAGTCTGCGACTTGCACAAGCTGCCTCTTTGGTAGACAGGCGGTTGCAAAAATTACTCGACCTTTTGGAAACCTTCTTGGATTAAGTCTTCACAATGTAGTCTTTGGGATGTGGCCTTTAGCGGCAAGGAGCGCTTCTGCCAGTTCTCCGAAACCATCACTACTTTCCTTGGTCGTGATCCAGACAGGCTCACATTCTAGCCGGTCTCCCCAGTTCCTCACATTTGCAACACCGACGGCGCTTGGAAAAAATTCGAACATCGGGGCATCGTTCGGCGAGTCGCCTACAAATATTACTCGATCGCGGATTTCTTCAAGATTTTCTTCAAAAACTTCTTTGAACAGTATTCGCGTCATTTTCAATTTGTCCTGCTCTCCGAACCAGCCGTTCACATGAATTGAGCTGAGTTTCGCCAATGCGCCGTGCTCTTCAAATATTGAAATAATGCGATTAATTTCAGCCTCTTCGAGCGGTGGGAAAACATCTTCGCAGAAATCCACTCCGAGGTCAGCTACCCGGTAATCCTGGTCAGAGGCTAATTTCGCACGCGGTACTTCATCACGGATCTGTTTCCATATTTTTCCCAGACTATCCCTTTTCCTTTTTCGCTCTTCCTCGTTTTTCTCAAAAAACCGCTTCATCAGCTTTTCGTGCTTTTCACCATCCCTTTCAAATTTCCGCATATGGAAGTACAGAGCGCCGTTTTCTCCCACAACTCCGTCCACTGGCCACATACGCGCGATGTGATCGCACCAACCAGCCGACCGGCCGGTTATCAGTACCACCTTAAGCCCAGCTGCTTTCAATCTCTCCAGCGCGGTATAGGCGGTTGCTGGCAGATAACCATCCTTAGTCAGTGTATCGTCAATATCCGCCAGCACGTATTCCACCTCGCGGAGCTTACGCAAGGGAAACTGTTCCAGCGACTTCATTTTCAAGGCACTGCCTGCGGCGCACTTCAGATTCCGCTCGAGAAAATCGGGTTTTTCAAAAACCCCCCCATCCGCTGCAAGATCCAGGAACGTGTATCTGTTCCTGATCTCCCTGGCATAGCGCACCGCATCATAATAGAGTGACTTTGGCCAGTGCAGGTCTTCCGGAGTTGTCGGAGCGCCCGCCCTTCGCAGCACATCCAACAGCGTGAAATACGAAACTTTAACCTTTGAGATACGTTCCCTTATTGAATCCCATTCTCGTTCCAGCTTTTCGTTGAGTTTCTCGGCGGCACCGGAGGTGAGACGCTTTTTAGAAAACTCCTCCCAGCAGGCGATACCGAGATCGGGACCGAAGTGATCGATAAGGTCATTCTTCCCTCTTGTAGATGGAACGACATGCAGCTTCTCCTGTTGCAGTAGCATCTCCTGTAAGCGGGCCATCGTAAGAGTTGTCACCCCTATCTGCTCGCCGTGGAAACTCTCCGGGCGCTCTTGCGAACCCAGCATTTCCACGTAATGGCCGATGAGGTGTTCACCCTGGCTTGCGGGGTAACTCCCTTCGCAGATGGTCATGCCAAAACCTGAAAGGACAAGCGTTCGCGCCAGATGTCTCATTACCGACAGATCACCGGCCATCAAAGCCTCGGGCTCTTCTAGTAGTATCTTTTCATCCCTATCTAGAATAAGAAAGGGCTCGCTCCGATATTTACTGCTGAATAACAGATGAGACAAGAGCCAGTCCGCTCGTGCGGTAGAACTGCAAAGGCTGTCGCCCAGTCCAGAAAGAATCATCCTTCGCGGCGCTGCCGCAAGTACCGTGAGGTCCAGAAATACCCCCATCGCGGCACAAGCGGGCAGAGATTTTTTTAGTCCATTCACCGTAATCGATGCGTTCACGGATGTGTAGCCATTCATGGAAGGTGCCGTACCGAACACCGCGTAAGGCTTTTTCACGCAGGCCGATGTGAACTTGCAGAGGTCATTAATTGTTCCTGAACCAACAGCTATCAATGCATCCGCAGATTCCGTTTCCTTCGCCAGTTTCTCAGCGGTCTCCATATCCGCATGCGGTCGGCCCGGTAGTTCAACTGAAACCACTTTAGCAATTGAGTCCAGGGCGCGCTCCACCCTGCCGCCGAGCGCTTCTTTTGTATTCAGATCATATACAACGGCAAGTTTTTCGCCGAATCCCAGATCAGATACCAGATCGGCCTCCATCCCATCGAGCGTATCCTCGATAACTACGGATTTTGTGGGAACACTCAAAGGCTTACCATCGCCTTCAGGCTCAGGACATACGAGTTTACCCTTCAGAATTTCATCTATATAGTCAACTTCCATCCCATCCACCCCAGGCCGGCATGACGTGTTTTTAGAACATGGGCTGTAAGCTGTCGAAGAGCCGACGGTATGCAGCGTACGAATCATCGTACGCGCTGCGATTCGCATTGTTCGGCTCCAGTGTCAGTGTTGTCTGTTTTACTAGGTCAGCACAGACGCTTACGTCCGGTTGAAGGCCAGAGGCGACAGCCGCCAGCATCGCCGCCCCCACGGGCGAAGTATCTACACGATCAGACTGTTCAACAGGCAGGCCAGAAATATCCGCCCTGATTTGGGACCAGACGTCGCTTCGGGCGCCGCCGCCCATCAGGAGAATTGAATCAACCGGTACCGACATTTCACGCCATCTTTCAATCACATCGCGCATAGCGTATGCGCATCCTTCGAGAACCGCCCGAGCCATGTGCTCGACGCCGTGCATAGCGGTAAGGCCATAAAAACAACCACGAGCTGTAGGAACCCACTTCGGCGCCATAGCACCACTGAGGGCTGGAATAAACGTAAGCTCATTGGCGCCGACCGGCGCCTGTGCCGCCAGTCGGTCCATTTCTTTGAAATTTTTTATTCCAAAAGTTTTAATAAACCAAACAAGAGCGCCGCCTGAAAGCCAGCCTGGATTTTCGATATAGTACAAGCCACCCGGATACTCATGAGTTTCAAGGAGTCCCGTTTCATCAATCTTCAGTGAAGTGTCCAGCGCGCCGACTACCTCAGCTGTGCCGATCACGCAGGCAACGCGCCCTGGAGATGCAAGTCCGGCACCCAGGGGGCTTGAAAAATCATCGCCTGTTCCAACAGCGACTGGCAGCCCCTTGGGCAACCCCGTAAGAGCAGCGCCTGTGGCATTTAGCCTGCCAGCTAGCGACGAAGCTTCTGCTATGGCGGGAAGCAAAGCCCGGTCGATGCCGAAGCTTTCGAGCAAGCCGGGGTCGTAACCCCGTTCTTTCAGAGAATACAGCATTGTCGTAGACGCAAGGCCATAATCTAAAACATTCTCGCCGGTGAGGCGGGAAACCATATAAGAAACCGGCTGATGAAAGACAGATGCATCCCTGCAGTCCGGTTCGTTATCAATGAGCCACCGGATTTTTGCCGCCATGTGACCAGGGTCCGGGTTAATACCTGTAATGCGCCTGAACTCTGAGGCAGGTGCAATTTCTTGGGGCATGTCAGCCCGGCGGTCCATCCATATGAGGCAGGGTGCCAAGGGAAACCCGTCCTTAGATGTGGCGATACATCCGTCGAGTTGTCCCGCTATTCCGACGGCTTCGATGTCTCCCGGGCCCGCTCCCACTGATTTCAGAGCTTCGGGTATTGCTTCGCCCAGGGCCTTTTCCCACAACAACGGGTCCTGTTCCGCCCAGCCGGGCCGTGGGAAAGAGACACCGTAACCAGCGGCCGCTTCAGCCAGTATTCTGAGTTGCGTATCTGCAACAACGACTTTCAACCCCCGCGTGCCTATGTCAATTCCAATAATCAGTTGAGTAGACATCTTTTGTAGCCTCCTTTGGTTATAAAGGTATCGGATAACTCGACATTATAAAGTATCCTTTCAGTCACTGCTTAAACCGTCACTTATTCAGCCCTGATGTAGGGTGGCCCTGAGTTCCTCCAAGGCGTCTTTTGCGCCCCAGCGTTCATGGATAACCCTGGACAAAGCTCTGGTTAGGGCGAAGGGATTTTCATGCTGAAAGATGTTCCTCCCCACCGAACATCCAATAGCGCCAACCTCCATAGCCTGTTCCATTCGAGTGAGGAGCTCCTCATCAGAGATCAAAGTCCCTCCGGCCACCACCATCGGTACTGCTGTGGCTTCCACAATTTGGGCAAAAAGTTCTTGATCTCCAGGCCAGTTGGTTTTGACAATATCGGCACCCAGTTCTACACATAGTCGAGAGTTACGGAGCAAATAGTCAAAGCCATACTCCTGTTTTAGTTCTTCCAGAGTGGCATAGGCAGAAGGATACTCTGCCTCAGCTATGAAAGGCATTCCAAGCTTCTCGCATTCTCTACCTACTTCGCCCACAAAACGGATCATCTGAGGCTCGTTCTCACCAGTAAGAGCCACATATACGACCACTGCATCAGCGCCCAGGCGGAGTGCTTCCTCCACCTCGGCGATCTGAACCACAATATTAGGTTTAGGACACCCTGCCGCTGAAGCAGAGAGGAGCATGGCCCAAGACGTATCTCGCATAAACTCACCCACCGTAATTCGGGCAAATCCTTTGCCCATCATGAAAACATTGCCTCCTCCCCTCTGAACCTCATTTACTCGAGCCTTCATGTCTCGCAGGCCGCTCAGGAACTTGGGGGAAGTCATACCATGATCAAGAGCACATATTACAGAGGAGTTTGTTTCGCAACGAATCAGCCTTTTGAGTCTAAACTCTTTTCCTAATGGTTTTATCATTATAGATCCTCCTAAATCAAGGTTTCTTTGTATCTTTTCAATAAAACGGGGGACATTATGAAGTGTCCCAAGACACACCCAATGGATGCTGCTTGGGAAGTTGTCCAAAAACTCGACCTTTTAACCTAACTTTTGTACAAATAGTCGGGAAAACATCGAAAAAATGAAATTTCGCTGGAATAGATTTTAAGGTGACTATGTCATCCACGGATTTACCTCGATGACTACAGGCACTTTGCCTGTAAACCCTGAGTATTTTGAGTATTTTGCTGTACATTGGTACTATCTGAGGATTTTTCTCAAGGAGGTATACCAATGGACAGCATTATCAAACGCTACGGGCTTGCCAATTTCAATGATTTTTCCATCACCGGGTTTCTTGTCCCCACCGGGCATTATGCGCAAGAGATCGGACTTATTGACCTGTTTAAGGAGCATCTCAAAATCGATATGAAAACTGTCCATCACACACCAGTTGACAAGATCATCGAGCTATTTGTCTCTATGATTGCTGGCTGTCCGGATGTGAAAACGATTAATAATTATCTTGTGCCTGACCGACTGGCGGCAGCAGCTTGGTGCCAGAAACAGTTTGCCGATCAGTCTCAGGTGAGTGAAGTTATTCATCGAATCACACCAGAGAACCTGCTCCAATTGGAAGAAATCTTCCATAGCCTTTTCTCTCAGCGAAGCTTAGCCCGGCGACATCCAGTGAATGAATGGCTTGTAGTAGACGTTGACATGACCGGCTTACCAGTAAGCCCCACCAGTAAAACTTACGAAGGAGCTGCCTTCGGATTTATGCAGGAAGAGACGGGAAAAGGATACAAGCTCACCTGCGCCTACACCGGAGGGGAACTTGGTGAAGTACTGGGTGGTTTGTTTGATTCCGGAACTGCTCATTGTGCCACCAAGCTAATTGATCTCCTCCTGCTTATCGAGAAGCGTGTTGGTTCTCCTCCGTATTCCTTGCATAGATACAGAGCTAGTGCTGAGCAATTACTGACTGAGGCCCAAAAGTTGGAAGGCCGTAGTCAGTGTCGCAGAGGAGCAGCCCATGGTGCGCGGAAGTCCCAGCGCCAAGCGGTACTAGAGCGAAGGGCTCATAAACTCGACACCCGAGCGCAACTCCTCCGAGAGAAAGTAGCTGATTCTCTCCAGATTGCTGACTCGTTTGATACTCTCCGCTCATCTAATCCTTATCGAGCCATTCTTATTCGTGGAGATGCGGGGTTTGGTTCCCTTGATAATATCATGCAGTCTCTTCCAATACAAGATGAGCCTGAAAAGTTGAGGCAACTCGTTTATGATTGGTACATGCGACTGATCATGAACGACACCCAGTTACAGACGATAGAACAAGTTAAGCAATTTGTGGAAGGGAGTGAGTCACTAGAGTTCAGAGGTTTAGGTACTGAAGAGAAGTACGAATGGGCAGAGACAGTGCTGGTCAGGTTCAGGTATCTTCAACTCAGAAGAGATGAGAAAGGGGTGATACGACGGTATATCGGGAAAGTTACGGGGCATTCCAGAGCACAGGTGTCCAGACTGATAAGAGATTACAAACGGACAGGGCGGTTGAAGAAAACAGAATACAGCAGGCACCGATTTCTCCGGAAGTATACCCCCTCAGATGTTAAGCTATTAGCATGGACGGGATCTGCTTCGGTTGCCCCGAGACCTTGACTACGACCAGAACCTCTGGGATGGGGTGTTGCTTTCTCATCATCTTCA
>QLUS01000109.1 GCA_018725535.1 Bacillota bacterium | reverse complement strand
AGAGTGAGAACAGTGTTATCAGGAACACATAAGATGATTGGCGCAGCCGTCGCACAAAGCCTCAGCGTATTATCATATTTCCCGCTGCGTCCAGCAGATATTGCGGCAGGTTGTGTCAAGCCGGATTTCTGCATTGATGCAATAAAGTATCCCCACAACAAAGAGCAGTCGTTTGGGTATGTAATGCAGCTAATAGAAGGACTCGCTGCCGTCGGAGTGCCGAGAACCGGGAGGGAGTCGCGGGACTACTCGAGCGCTCTAGGGGTAACGTTGCACTTTATTGCCGACTACTTTTGTCTGGCTCATAACGATAAGTACTTAAGCCCTCTTATGGTGCACCTCGCCTACGAGTTTACGGTGCACCACGAAAGTTGCCGCACGGATTTAGTGGGTAAGGCCCTAATATCTACCGCAGCGACCAAAACACATCCCCTACCCTCCGTCGCCATGCTGAAAGAACATATAGAGTCCATGCACGCCGAGTACTTGATTACCCCTCCTTCCATGGTCACTGATATCCACTATGCCGTCACAGCGTCGACTGTGGTTGCTCATTCCATAGTGAATATGACGCTAGCTTTAGGTCAGAATAGAGTTGCGGCCTAGTCAACAAGCATAGAACGGTATTCATTTATGCCCGCCTTAGTTTGGCGGGCTATCCTGTTCGCCTAGCAGGACACAGCGACACCTATGGCGAAAAGTAGCAGCGACATTTTGACGAAGGGGTGGGTAATTTGGACCTAACCGTACTTATCGGCGGCGCAGCCGGGCAGGGCATGGACACCCTCGGGCTGTTGCTGGCTAAATCGCTGAAGAGCTTAGGCTTCTATGTGTTCTTGCATAAAGATTATATGTCCCGCATTCGCGGTGGCCACAATTTTGTTAAAGTAAGATTCTCAGACCGACCGATCTTGGCACATGCGGACGAGCTCGCGGTGATTAGTGCTCTAAACCTCGAGACCATAGAGCTACACGGCGGTAAACTCCGTAAAGACGGCCAAGTTATCGCCTTAGAAAACGGGGACAAAGTCCCAGCTGACCTGCGTCACAGAGCAGTACATCTGCCGTCAAAAGACATTATCCAACAGACCGGCAACAGAAAAGTTGTAGGTAGTGCGGCGCTAGGCTGTGTGTTTAAGTTGTTTGGCTTACCCCTCGAAGCGCTGTTAGCCACAATAGGTAAGACTTTCGAGCCATCGGCGCATGCTGCCAACAACATCGCCATAGAATTAGGCTATAGTAGGGCAGAGACTTTGTTTAGCATAGAACGTCCTGCCCCTTGGGACAGCATCTTTATCAATGGGAACGAGGCAGTGGCTGTAGGGGCGTTGGCTGCCGGATGTAAGTTCTACGCTGGCTACCCCATGACACCGGCTACAAGTATTATGACCTACCTTGCCAAGAAATCGAACGAAGCGCCGATTCTTGTTGAGCAGGCAGAGGACGAAATTGCCGCCATTAATATGGCGCTTGGGGCTTCCTATGCCGGTGTTCGGGCTATGACCGGTAGCTCCGGCGGTGGCTTTGCCCTGATGGCTGAGGGGGTAAGCCTAGCCGGAATAACCGAAACACCCATCGTGATCGCCGTAGCTCAGCGCCCAGGGCCTGCCACCGGCCTGCCTACGCGCACCGAACAAAGCGACTTAAGCTTTGTCGTCCATGCCGGGCATGGTGAATTCCCGCGCCTAGTGATTGCTCTAAGACACCCCGAGGACGCCTTCTGCCAGACGGTAAGGGCCTTTAACCTAGCGGAAAAGTATCAGATGCCGGTGTTCCTGCTTACTGACCAGTACTTGGCTGACTATACGCAGACCGTAAAGCCATTTGACTTTGCGGAGCTTCGTATCGAGCGATCTCTAACCACAGAAGTGCCTGCCGATGAATACTTGCGGTACGAACTAACGGAATCTGGTTTGTCCCCGCGTATTGTGCCGGGGAAGTTGCCGGGCAAGCTCGTCTATGTGGACAGCGACGAGCACGACGAAACCGGGCGCATTACGGAATCCGCCGCCGTACGCAACGCCATGGTCGAAAAGCGCCAAAGGAAAGTTGCGGCCCTTCATTCCGAGCTGTTGGAACCGGAGTTTATCGGCTGCGATGAACCAAGCATACTGCTCTTGTGTTGGGGATCAACCTATGGGCCGGTAAAAGAAGCGGTGTTAGCGCTTAACACGCAAAACCAGTCGATTGGCGCTTTAGTTTTTGGGGACATCTACCCCCTCCCGACCAAATTGCTCCACCTTTATGCCCCCCATGCTCGCAAAATAGTAAACCTTGAACAAAATGCAACAGGGCAGCTAGCCCTGCTCATTAGGCAACAGACGGGACTAGCCTGCGACCACAGCTTGCTTAAGTATGACGGCAGGCAGTGGAGCAAAGACGAAGTCCTCGCCACCCTTATAAAGGAGGTGCTGTAGGTGTTTAGCACTAATAAAGAAACAGCGTGGTGCCCGGGTTGCGGCAACTTTGGCATCCTCGAAGCGCTTAAAGAAGCGCTAGATTCGTTAAATCTAGAACCGCATCAAGTAGTTATCTCTTCAGGCATTGGGCAAGCCGCCAAAACACCGCAGTACATAAGCGCAAATATGTTTAACGGCCTCCACGGGCGCTCTCTGCCCGCCGGCATTGGCATTAAGCTGGCGAACAAGCACCTGACGGTAATAGTTGAAAGCGGCGACGGATGTTCCTATGGCGAAGGTGGCAACCACTTTGTGCACGCGGTGCGCCGTAACCTAGATGTGACCCATCTCGTGCACAATAACCAAGTCTATGGGCTGACTAAAGGGCAAGCCTCGCCCACTACCGCCCGTCACCAGCGGACAGGGCTGCAGTTTGACGGTGTACAAATGCAGCCGCTAAACCCACTTGCCTTAGCCTTAACCCTCGGGGCCGGATTTGTGGCGCGGGGTTTCTTCGCGGACAAAAAACACCTAGCCGCATTGATAGCAGAGGCCATATCGTACCTAGGCTATGCCCTCGTGGACATTCTTCAGACTTGCCCTACCTTTAACAAAGTTAACACCTTCAAGTGGTACAAAGACAGAGCCTACTACCTGCCAGCCGACTATGACTCAAGCGACCTCTCGGCAGCCCGCCTTAAAGTAGAGGAGGTGGGTGAGCGCCTCCCCCTCGGCATTATCTACAAGCGACAAACAGCCGAGTATGCCGCTCATAACCCAGTCCTAAGTTCCAACCCGCCCCTCGTCGACCTCCCCCTCAATCCCACTGACGCCAAAAAGTTTATGGACGAGTTCCGCTGAAGCAAAAGGAAGCAAAAGGGACGGAGCCTTTTGCTTCGTCCCTCGATTGTCCTGCTCACTCGCATCGCTCACACGTTAACCAACTCAAACCCGCGCTCGCTTAAGACTTCTTTAATGCGTGACATAGGCACCCCTTTGACCTTTGAGCCTTTCTCCAAGGTCATTACGCGTCCTACCGTTTGCAGCATGCCGGGAAGGGTGATGTCCCGAAAGCCAAGTTCAGCCATAATGGCCACAAGCTCCGGGTGGTCGGAAGTGATTTTGTAGATGCTTTCCTTTGTGCTGACTTGTTTCATTGTTCGACGCTCCTCCTATGATAGAAAATAAAACCGCGGAGACCATAGTTCGGCGGGCGTGGCTCCAGCAGGTTCTTGTGGAGATGACGGCGCATGCGAGCATTATCGCGAGTGCAGTAAGTATCGACAGACTAACAAGCTCCGTGAACCCTCTGTACTGACTCGACACGTGAGGGACACCAGCTAGTCCCCACAAGAATCCCCACGCTGCCACTACCCATGGAGCGGCAGACAGAGTCTTCGACCTGTCCAAAGAACCACCTCCCCTTATGAAACATTCCTAGTTCTATGTTCCATGCAAGGCTCAACTTACCTGCTGCGCTTATACTAGGTTTCCCCATTGTCGTCGCGCCATCTCGAGGCCCGCCTTACGGGCCGGTCATCTCCAAATTGCGGAACGTGGCCAGCGGCACGACTTCCTCCGCCGTGTCCAGATACGCTATCGCCACACGGTCTCCGGGCTGCGTCAAGGCCTCATGCGGGCTGAGTGTTGCAGTTGCTGTAAAAATGTGATTTGACCCTTCTAAACGGAAGTAGAACAACGTTGTCCCCTCGGTCGTTGCCGCCCCTACGCGCAATACTTTTCCTTCTAGGCTCTGTAAGAGGGCCACATCGGTAGGGACTACAGCGCCTATACCTTGCCCAAGGTATTGCTTGTAGGCAAACACTGCCTTAAGCAAGGTGGGTTCGACAATAGTCCTGCCGGTACGCGCGTTTACAATGCCAACGGCCTTTAGGATATTAGTGTCAGAAAGTACCGGTACAACATAGGACTCCGCCCCATAGAGATTATACAAGAGAGGTTGAGCGCCGTGCCATCCCACAAAGTCGGCCACTGCGGCGTTGACCGAAGAAACGGACGCCGCCTCGTTAAAGAAGCCCACCGCATAGCGATAGTAAGTGATCTCTCCCGTGCGCCCATCCATCATGGTGTAACCCATCAGCGAATCATCTCTGCCAGCAGCGGCTGTATGACCGGTAAACCAGTAGAATCTAGCGTCAGGACCTACTACGCCAAACACGTCGCTCACACCTTCCCATTCGGTGGGCAGGTGCATGTCGCGCTTGGTGAAAAGAGAGTTCCAGTATCCATGCACAAAACGTCCGAACCAGTCATTGTGTTGCTCCGCCACAAACTCGGGTATGACTTGGTCGACCCACACCGGTACATCGGCCTTAGCATACTCCTGCATTTCACCTGTCGCCGGATCTAGTATAACGACTCCCGTCACCACTGTGCCGGTCTTGCCCACAGTGGGCTTACCAATGCTCATTACCCACCGCGGGTTCCCGTCGTCGTCTAGCTCAAAGCTTGAGTCAAGCAATAGCACGGCTTGGTGCTGCCTATAGATATGCCTGCGCAAATCGCTCCCGAGCCAACCACCTTGCCTTTCCGAATTCATATTCATATACGCAAAAGAAGGGTGGGAGTTTCGGGAGAAGAGAAAAGAGGGAGAAGAGAAAAGAGGGAGAAGTAGTGGGAAAGGAGAAGTATGAGGGAAGAGAGTGTCGCGTAGGGGCGGAGGAGTTGCGACATACGGCAGCCACAAAAGCAGGATCAGCGAGAGACTGAGTGAAGCAAAAGGCTCCGTCCCTACTGCTTCCTACTGCTTCCTAGAGGGGACGGTTTCAGGTGAACATACTTGAGTATAGCGGCATTGACTATTCAAAGGTGAAGCGACAATACGAGAAGGTTGCCAGATGCCTAGAAAGGGATGACTTTCGCTCCG
>QLUS01000108.1 GCA_018725535.1 Bacillota bacterium | reverse complement strand
CGAACACGGCATAACCGAGAAGTCCGCAGCCAAAGGCCACCTTTAGACTCGGCACGTTGTCTGACGCTATTTCCACGTGGAAACAGCCAAGCTCAGTGACGGCCCGCCCTAGGAGCTCCTTTCCCAACCCGCAGCTTCTCGCGCTTCGCCTTACTACGGCTAAGGAGCACTCCTTCCCGTAGTCTACGCCTACTAGGACGCCTGCTATGCGCCGATTTTCCGTAGCAGCTAGGACGAGCGTCCCCGGTTCTTCTAGGTCGAGCTTGGTGAGGGCCCTTAGTTTGGCGCGAGTTTCCCTAGTGATGTGTTTGTCTTTATGTTCCCTCACAAAGGCCACGATTCGCTTCTTCCAGCGCGGCCACTTTTCCTTGCTAATCCTAAATATCGCCACTGCTGTTTCCCCCGCCGCTATGATAGGCTGCGAGATACCTGCTAAACTCCCCGATCCTCCGCAGCGACCTCGCCCTGATCGTAGGCTCATCAAACTTCATGGGTTTAGCGTTAGCCTCAAAGAAGTAACACTCCTTGTTGGCGGTAATGCCGATGTCCATAGACATCTCGCCAAACACGCTTCCTACGCCCTGCTCCACAGCGACTGCCACCCTCAGCGCTAGCTCCGTGATTTTCTCCCGCAGACCGCGCGAGCGTGACGCGTCCTCGCCAAAGACTTCTGTCAACACTGTTTCTAAGGGTGCGATATACCCCCCATTCGGTACATGGGTAGTGATGCCTCCCAGTGCTGCTACGCGCACGCCTATGCCGGTCAGTTCCCAACTCCCTCGGCCGTTTTTCTGCACTAGGACGCGAATATCGAAGATGGCTCCCCGAAACTTGGCCAAGTGAAGTCCTTGTTGCACCAAGTAACGGCTGCTTGTGCGCCGAACGGCAAAGGCACGCAGTAACGCGGCCGCGTCGGTGTACGAGGCGTGATGGTATTTCTCACCCTGCTTGAAACTCAAAACGTACCTTGCGCCTTTGCGCGAAACGCGCATTATGCCCCGTCCGGCAAAAGTGTCTTGCGGTTTGAGATACACCATGTCGTGTCTTTGCAGCATGGCGGTGATATCTTCGGGCCCCCGGTAGAGACGCGTCTCGGGAACGTAGGCCCTTAGTTCAGGTTGTCTGGCGAGGAGCTCATGTAATTCCCATTTATTGAGAAACTGCGGGTTAAACAGCGTCACCGCCGGCTGCATTTTCTTTATCTGCCGCTTAACCTTGACTACGGGGAGCGAGACCTCGCTCTTCCGGTCGGGAACACGGTTGTAGATGACATCCGGCAGAGGATACTCCCTAGACACCCACTTTCCTCTCCCCCGCGTGTATCCAGCACACGTCTGCGCGAGAAGTCTAGGTCCTCAGCCGCAAACACAAATGCGACAGCTCCCATTTCTTTGGCTATACGCGTTAAAGCCGTATAGTTCTCGCGCCTCCCGCGCAGTCCACGAAACCCAGGCTTTGCGCCTTGGCGTTTGTTCGTCATAATCCCTAGGTAGGGTCCTATGCGCGCACTAGACCCCTCAGGCCATGCCCCCACCCGCTGCTCGGAGCGTAGGCCAAGTAGGCGCGCTGCCTGCGGCGTGAGACGCAACTCGTCGCCCTTACCTAAGAGCCTCCCTGCCGCTGTCGTAGAAGCCACACCCCCTAAAAGCCGTGTGGCTTCTGTTCGTTGCTGTTCACTCGTGTAGACAAAACAACACCTTTGACTCTCCTGCTGCCAAAACGCACTTTTATTTCTTGGCCCTCCGTGAGCCCCATTTCCTTTGCCTTTGCCGGGCCTAGTACTACGGCGGAGCGCCCGCCTAAATCGCGCATATTTGCTCACCTCGCTTGGCCTCTGCTAGGAACTTACAGTACTGCATCGGGCGTAAGATGCTTCTGCGCCTTAAGTCCCTTGCTTTGATCTTGAGAAACACCTTGCGTCCGGGCTTGCTGTTGGCTTCTATTAGCCACACCTTCCCATCCTTGTCTACCCCTAAATCCAAGCCTAGCTCTCCGAATCTCCCGAGCTCTTGGTCAAGTGCGCTTGGTATGCTAAGGCAAAGGCTGTGGGCCTTCGACAAAATGGTCTCCCACTGCAGAGGAAACGCAGCGCGAAGCAAGGCTTCTGTGCGCATTGCCCTTCCACCACCATGCAAATTGGATGTAATGCTGCCCCTTTGCCCGATCCGAGCGGCTGTACCTGTGATCGCCCACTTCCCGGCCTCGTCCTTTTGCACCACAGAGCGAATGTCAAAGGTACTTCCTTTAAAGTGGTTCAGATGAAGCCCCTGCTGTACCAAGAGCCTGCACCGCTGACTTCTACTCTTGGCGAGACCAAGCACTGCGGCTACGGAATCCACGGTAGCTGCAAACGGACGATTAGCGCTGTCGCGACCTCGGCACACTAGGCCCGAATTCGTGACGCGCACCTGCATTACGCCTTTGCCTTGGCTCCCGAGGTCCGGCTTAATAAACACGTAGCGGTGTGTCACCAGCATATGCCTGAGGGCGGCAAGACTGCTTAGCCTTCTCGTGTCGGGTATGTGAGGGCTGAGATCGCTGTGCTTGCGCACTGAACGATAGACCTCCCACTTGCCCCTGAGAGCGCGGCCAAAAAAGACCACACCTTTCTGCCGTCTAAGCCTCCTCGCGGCGGTAAACAGAATATTGGCCATGTGCCCGCGCGGCGGAAAGAGGCGATCATACACTACATCGGGTAAGGGGAAACGCTGGTGGCTCCAACCACCGAGACCGGGGCTATGCGTATACCCCCACACCGACCGTGCTCGCCAATCAATATCTAAGGGACAAAAGACAAAAGCACGCACAGCAATGCTGTTCGCCGCCCGAATCAGCTGCTTAAAGTAAAGCCCCTCGCTAAAGGGTAGCCCTGCGTTTTCCTTTCGCGATGACATAATACCCACCACTATTTTGCCGCTCATTTTGTCACCTCTCACTTCTAGCCGCGATAGATTCTCGCGCGCGGAATTTGGAGTCCCCATGTCTTGTGGATGTCAATCTTTTCGACCCATGTTTGTTAATTCAAGATCATTTCTTCCAGAACTTTCATGCCGTGCTCATACAGCCCAAACGTCTCAGTGGCCGCTAGGTCACTCCGCAGTGCCGCGAAGTGTGGGATGAAGTATTCGCGGTTGGCGCTGACAAACGCATGCTGTGCCTCAGGTCTGAGAAAAGCATCGCGCGTGAGCACATGGTATTCGCTGGCAATAACTTTCGCTAGGCACAGCGCTGCTCTGCTTACTTCCGGCGAAACTAGCCAACTAGCGGGAGTGCGATACTCAAAGCCCCCATGGGGTTTCAGGCGAAAGTCCCCGAGGTATCCGTACTTCTCCCTGCGTCGCCGCGCTGAGGTTGGCTCTTCAATCAAGAGCAAGGGCACTGCTAAGTAGTTGTCTAGCGCCCGCAGCAGCTGTCCAGAGAGCTGTACCCCCTTGAAGTGAATGTGTCCTCCCACGGGGAATTGCTCGAAGGGCATGCTGCCTGCCCGCCACTCGATGTTGGCATACGGCGCTAACCGCAGCGCCCTGCGCATAACCATGCGGATATTCTCTACTAGCTGCAGTGATGAGTAACTAGGCGCAGGCCGTATTTCTGCCAGTGGATATCCGGACACAACCCCCCGCACGAAACGGGCGTCGCAGCCCACTGCTCCTTCTCTAGGGAAAAAACGCGAGGCCATAACTAGTCGGCGGGTGCGGCAGTCACGCAACATAAACTCGGGATCAGCGCCCACGCTAACCACTTTGTCGAGATAGTGGGGATTGGCTTTCTGAAAGATGGGCAGGGTCTGCCTCAACTCCGCTTCGCGTACGCGCTGTCTAATCTGTTCTGCACAGGCCTTAGCTAGGCGAGAAATTACTTTGGGCGCAGGATCAACTCCAAGTATCTTGAGTTGGCCTCGGCTGTCTACCCCTGCTTCCACCACCCCGAAGTCTAGGCGCAGTGCGTGCAAGGCGCGGGTGGCAAGAGCCGCCCCATCGCGCACTTCTTTGGAGCCATGCACTGAGACTTCCACAGTTGCGCCCTGACCGATTTCTCTGCGCACTACTCTAACCGGCTGCAAATTAAAGAGGTAATACCTGTACCGCCGATACCACATAGCCCTAGGATATCCCACAGGAACTAGGCTCTTTGCCCACACATCGCGGGCCTGCGGGACGTTTCTCAGGGCTCCCGCTTTGTTCAGCACGACACTTACCCTTGAATCAAGTTCGCTGTCTTCCTCGCTTCCCCAGCGAATGAGCACTTGCGGCAAGTCATGCTGTTCGAGTGCATGCTGGGTTGTTAATCCCGGCAGCTCACTCTCTAAAGCACGGCAAGCGGAGGGGTCGGGATGGAGAATTACGGTCGTCATGCCTTCTCCCCCTTACTGCAGCCCCTGGCTGCGCAAGAAGCTTACCAGTCGCTGTACCGAACGCGATATGCGTTGCGGACGAGCCTCACCCGTCTCTCTGCCGGGGCGTGAATTGGCCTCGATCACCCATATTTTGGCTGACGCATCTATGCCTAGGTCCACGCCCATCTCGGCTAGCTCAAACCCCACCTCGCTTTCAATAGCATGTGCTGTAGCTTTGGTAATGCGCTTTAGACGCATCAGCGTGGCACGTGAATTGATGCGTCCCCCAAAAGCTAGAGCTATGGCGCGCCTAGGATGCAGAATGTGCCCTCCGTCCGCAACGTTCGATACTACATTGCCTAGTTCCGCTACACGGGCTACCATGCTCTGAATGGTCCACTTGTTGCGCACACTTTTCTGCAGCAGTACGCGCACGTCAAAGGGCGCACCCCCGATGCGAGCAAGGTGGAGCCCCCTTTGCACGACGTACTGCCCTTTGTGCATCAAGCGCGAAGCAATGGCGAGAATGGAGGTTACGCCTCGGGTGCGTCCCCGTCTGTCCGGGAGATTAAGACGCGTGAAGCGATAGCTGTAGCCCGTTTTTACCCTAGCACCCCTAAAATACCTGCTCCGTGGCTACCCTGCGCCGGTTTCACGTAAACCACACTGTGATGTCTAAGGCTCTTCTCCAGCACGTCGACACTAGAGAGCTCCTCAGTTGGCGGGAGATGGCCTTTTGTGGCGGCGTGCTTCTCCAACATGCGATGGACATCCCATTTGTTAAAGAAGAAGCGATTGTAGTACTTTACCGGGCAAGACAGCAGCTGCTCCTTAGCCCGCACAAATGATGGCGCTCTTTCTGCGGTACGACTGGAAACGCGGTCGTAAACGACGTCCGGCAGAGGGCACTTAGTGCGTTTTAGCATGTTCCCGGTCCATACCCACCCCCTAACAGCCCGCTCTGACCAGTC
>QLUS01000107.1 GCA_018725535.1 Bacillota bacterium | reverse complement strand
CCAGCGCGAGCAATCGTCGCCCGGTGCAAAAAACACTGGCACGCAGCAAAAGGAACCGCTTCTTGCTCCAAAAAGAACCGTCCCCATCGTTCCATCGTTCCCATCGTTCCGTCCTCCGCTAGAAGTTGAAGCGCACCCCAACTAATGCTACAATCCCTGTGGAAGGTGTAGTAAGGAGTGGCATCGGTGCAGGAGCGCGTAAACGTAGCTATAATCGGGGGAGGCCCGGCGGGCATTTTTGCGGCCTTTGAACTCTTGACTCGCCGCGAGGGGTTGCGCGTGGTCATGTTAGAAGCCGGGGCAGACCTAGCCGAGCGCAGTTGCCCTATTGCCGCGCGTAAGGTCACGCAGTGCGTGGGGTGTGTGCCCTGCGACATTATGCGGGGGTTTGGCGGCGCAGGCGCATTCTCTGACGGCAAGTATAACCTCACCACAGAGTTTGGCGGGTGGCTGCAGGAGTTCTTGCCGGAGCAAGACGTACTTGAACTTATCGAGTACGTAGACAACATGAATTTACAGTTTGGAGCGCCGCGCGAGTTGTACACCACTAAAGGCAGCGCTTTGCGCAAACAGGCACTGGCTTTTGACCTGCATTTGCTGCAGGCTACCGTGCGGCACCTTGGAACGGAGAACAATCTGCGCATTCTAGGAGAGCTGCATCGCTTTCTTCTCCCGCACATAGGCATGCACTTTAACTCCCCGGTGACTACAATTGAACCTAAGGATGGCGGCTTTCTCTTGACGGTTGCACCGCACAGCGAAAGTCCTCGCACGGTTTTCGCAGATTTTGTTATCGCCGCGCCGGGACGCGCCGGGGCAGAGTGGTTTGCAACACAATGTAAAGCTTTAGGTCTTGATCTTTACAACAATCAAGTTGATGTAGGCGTGCGGGTCGAACTCCCCTATGAAGTTTTTAGCCACATTACCGACGAGGTCTATGAAGCGAAATTAGTTTACCGTACTAAGCAGTACGGGGATTCGGTGCGCACTTTTTGCATGAATCCGCATGGGTTTGTGGTTACCGAGAATACCGATGGCATAATCACCGTCAATGGGCATAGCTTCCGTGATCCGGCGCTTCACAGTCACAACACCAATTTTGCGTTACTGGTGAGCAACCGCTTTACTCATCCCTTTAACGAGCCTCACCAGTACGGCAAGCGCATCGCCTCTTTTTCCAACATGCTGGGAGGTGGAGCTTTGGTGCAGCGCTTTGGTGACCTTATGCGGGGCCGGCGGACGAACGAGCACCGTTTAGGGCAATGCTTTACTAAGCCTACTCTGGCTGCGACTCCCGGTGATTTAAGCTTGGTCCTGCCTAAACGCCATCTCGATAACATCATAGAGATGATTTACGCGCTAGACAAGCTCGCCCCCGGCACGGCTAATGACGATACTTTGCTCTACGGCGTGGAAGTTAAGTTCTACAGCTCGCGCCTGCGTCTATCACCCGAGCTAGAGACTGATGTCAAAGGCCTGTTTGCCATTGGCGACGGCGCCGGTGTGACGCGGGGCCTATCCCAAGCCAGCGCCAGCGGCGTGCACGTCGGCCGCGTACTGGCAGAGAGGGTTAGCGGCTGACGGCTTACAGCGGACAGCGGACAGCGGAAAGCGGACAGCGGAAAGTGGATAGCCCCAGTTCATGATTCATGATTCACGATTAATGCGGAGGTGACCTCCTATGACTAGCATTAACCCTGACGCCGCCAACAACTTTATCAAGGACATCATCAACGACGACATTGCCCAAGGGAAGAACGGCGGCAGAGTACATACACGCTTTCCGCCTGAGCCAAACGGGTGGCTGCATATCGGCCATGCCTTTGCCGTTAACTTGAACTACCACCTAGCATTAAGCTACGGGGGCAAGTTCAACCTGCGCTTTGACGACACCAACCCCTTGAAAGAGGAACAGGAGTTCGTAGACTCGATTATGGCCGATGTCAAGTGGCTAGGAGCTGACTGGGAGGACAGGCTCTTTTTCGCCTCCGATTACTTTGAACAAAAGTACCAGTTTGCCGTGTACCTTATTGAACAGGGATTAGCTTACGTTGATGACCTTACAGCTCCGGAGATGCGTGAGTACCGCGGCACTCTCACTGAACCGGGGAGGGAGAGCCCCTATCGCAACAGAGCAGTCCAGGAGAATCTGGATCTGTTTGCGCGCATGCGCCGCGGGGAGTTTCCGGACGGCAGCCGCACTCTGCGCGCCAAAATAGATATGCAGAGCCCGAACCTGAACATGCGCGACCCTGCGCTCTATCGCATTCGTCACGCGCACCATCACCGCACAGGGGGTACTTGGTGTATCTACCCCATGTACGATTATGCGCATCCCATTGGCGATTACCTCGAGAACATCACGCATTCCCTGTGTTCGCTCGAGTACGCGGACCACCGCCCGCTCTACGACTGGGTTGTGGAGCACATGGGACATGCGTTTCCTGCCAGCGGTCGCCCGCAGCAAACGGAGTTTGGCCGCGTGAGCTTGTCTTACACAGTGATGAGCAAGCGGAAGCTCAGGCGTCTGGTGGAAGAAGGGCATGTGGCTAGCTGGGATGATCCTCGCATGCCGACCATTGCCGGACTTCGCCGCCGAGGGTATACGCCATCTGCCATCCGCGCGTTTTGTGGGCTGTGCGGCGTAGCCCGGAAGAACGTCGTCATGGACTTAGCCCTACTTGAGCATTGCATCCGTGAAGAACTTAACGCCAAAGCGCCGCGTGTTATGGCAGTGCTTAGACCGCTTAAGTTAGTTCTAGAGAACTACCCCGAAGGGCAAGTAGAGTGGCTAGAAGTCGGGAACAACCCGGAGGACCCACAGTCCGGGACGCGCTTGGTTCCCTTTTCCCGGGAAATATACATCGAGCAGGAAGACTTTATGGAGGTGCCTGCTAAGAAGTTCCACCGTTTGACACTAGGCGGCGAGGTGCGCCTTAAAGGGGCCTACATAATTCGCTGCGAGCGCGTGGTCAAGGACCCGGATACCGGAGAGATCACTGAACTTCGCTGTACTTATGACCCCTTGAGCAAAAGCGGGGGCGAACAAAGCGGGCGCAAAGTAAAGGGGACTTCGCACTGGGTGTCTGCTCCCCATGCAGTGGAGGCAGAAGTGCGTCTGTACGATAATTTATTTAGCCAAGCAGACCTTGGGGACGCAGGCGAGGGGGATTTTATGATTCACCTTAACCCCAGTTCGCTCGTCGTACTTGACGACTGCAAGGTGGAACCGTCCATTGCTGCTGCCGTGCCGGGCAGTAGGTATCAATTCCTGCGCCAAGGCTACTTCTACGCCGACCCAGAATGTCAAGCTAACGGTCGACTGGTGTTTAACCGCATCGTCGGACTAAAGGATACTTGGGCGCGCGGGTAGTGAGCCGCTAGGGGGCGATCCGCTATCCGCTATCCGCTGTCCGCTGTCCGCTATCCGCTTTCCGCTGACAGCCTTGAGCTTTGAGCGGTGAGCCGCCAGCCCCTTAGCGACACGCGCCGAGCGACGAGTGACAAGCTACTGAGCACTGAGCACTCGGCGCACTTCCTCTTCCATGCGCCTGTGCTATGTGCCACTCTAACCGACCAAACAAACGAAGGGAGTGTTCCCCGATGCCGATAAGAGCAGTTGTAGGCGCACAGTGGGGTGACGAAGGAAAGGGCAAAATAGTCGATTTGCTGGCGCAGTATGCCGACTACGTTGTGCGGTACCAAGGCGGAGCGAATGCCGGTCACACCGTAGTTAACGAGCACGGCAAATTTGCCTTGCATCTCGTGCCGTGTGGCATCTTTAACCCACGGGCTGTGAATATCATCGGCACGGGCACTGTCATTGACCTTGACGAGTTAGTCACGGAGTTAGATATGCTGGCGAGTAGGAACATCAACACAGACAGGCTACGCATCTCTGACCGCGCCCATTTATCTGTCCCCTCATATTCTAGGCTTGAGCGCATGGCCGAGGAGAGCCGGGGTGAGCGCAAGCATGGCTCCACGCTGCGGGGCATTTCACCCGCCTATGCGGCCAAGGCTTTGCGCTTAGGCATACAAATGGGCGAGCTTAAGGACTGGGGGCGCTTTGAGCCGAAGCTGCGTGAGCTATTGACTGCGTGTGACGAATTGTTGGTCAAGCTATATGACGGGGAACCTCTCGCAGCGGACAAAGAGCTGATAGTGGAGCGGTATAGAGCTTATGCCGAGCGACTATCCCCCTACATTGGCGACACGCTTAGCCTCCTGTCAGATGCCTACACCCAAGACAAAGATGTCTTGCTGGAAGGGCAGCTCGGCACCATGCGCGACCTTGACTGGGGGATTTACCCATATGTTACTTCATCTAACCCACTCCCCGGCGGGGCATGTGCGGGTGCCGGTATACCCCCGCAGCGTATCACTTCTGTGCTCGGAGTTGTAAAGGCTTTCTCTACTTGTGTAGGCGCGGGGCCGTTCCCCACCGAACAAGATAACGAAACGGGGCGCTACTTGCGAGAGGTAGGGCACGAGTACGGAGCGACGACCGGCCGTCCGCGGCGTATTGGCTGGCTGGACGCGCCAGCGCTGCGCTTCGCGGCCAAACTTAACGGCTTTACCGAGTTTGCCGTCACTAAACTGGACACACTCGATGGCTTACCGACGATTAAAGTCTGTGTCGGCTACAAGCTAGACGGGCAAAGCATAGACTATATGCCCCTTACCGCAGACCTCTACCGTGTAGAGCCGGTATATGAGGAGTTGCCGGGGTGGATGCAGCCTACTTCCGCTGCCCGCAGCATCACCGCGCTACCACAGGCCGCGCAGGACTATGTGCGCCTAATAGAAGGGTACCTCAGCGCCCCGGCCACACTTATTTCGGTCGGGCCGGAACGGGAAGCGACATTTCTCAAGTAAGCTCGGGACACTGTACAGGCTCACTCTGTACACCTCCCACATATACTGCCATGAACATGCAGGAGGGGGTGTTTTCGTTGCCGACCAAGAAAAAGCCGAGCAGTCCCGTGCCGAAGTCAGAGCTGAGTGTTAAAGACGACCGACAAGCGTACGCGGATATGGAGGCGAAATTCCTTCGCTTAAACGGCGAACTCGCAGAGATGCAGGGCGACATAAGGCAAGCACCATCGCGGCAAAAGCGCCGTGCGCTGCTTGACCTAGAGGAGGTCATTGTCCGCCTCGATGAGCAGATCATTGCCTTTCTCAAGGAGCGCCCCGAGCTGGCAGCAAAGGTCAAGCGACCTGACCCGCTGTTTAGTGAAGAGCACCTAAGTGAGGCAGAGTGGCGCGAGCGTTTACGTAATCAACAAGCGCTGCTCGAGGAAAGTTTGCTTAGCAAGCAACACGCTGTGTTT
>QLUS01000106.1 GCA_018725535.1 Bacillota bacterium | reverse complement strand
GTCCGAGGCTGCCCAGTGTCCCCGTCTCGCTGCGGTGTGCCGGAATTGCTGTTGTCGTGCCCCAACCATACCCCGCCCGTAATCTGAGCATTAAAGCCAACAAATAGGGCGTCTAAGTTATCGTTTGTTGTGCCAGTCTTACCGGACACTTCTCCTGCGAAGCGGCCCATCGTAGCCCCTCGTAGCCCAAAATAGCCTGTTCCTGTCACGCCGCCTTGCATTTCCACCGTGCCGCGCATCAGGTCTGTCATTAACCAGGCCAGCTGCTCGGTGAGCACAATTCTTCGCTCTGGGGGCTTAGCTTCAAAGAGCACGCTGCCCGCACGCGAGGTGACGCGTAGCAACGAGTGAGGTTCTACGTACACACCGCGGTTGTTAAACACATTGAAAGCCGCAACCATTTCGTGAAGTGTTAGCCCTCTGGTCAATCCGCCCAGTGCAGCAGATAGGTTGGAGTCATTCTCTCGTCCCGTTCTGACAAACCGAAGGCCGAGCTGCTCTGCCCAGTCCAAAGAGCGTCGTATGCCCAAGGCGTGGAAGAGCCTGACGGCCATTACGTTAAAAGAGCGCGCCATGCCCCTCCTAAACGAGGTGTGCCCGTTAAATGTGTTAGCGTCAAAGTTGCGCGGCGCAAACAGGGGGTCATTGGGGCCGCCTGTCGGATAAACAACGGGCGCATCGTCAACAGTACTGGCGATGGTATGACCGCCAAAAGAGAGCGCGGGACCATACACAAGCAGTGGCTTAATGGCTGAACCAGGCTGGTTCTGCTCTCCTGCGACGCGGTCAATTCCGAAACGCCCAACCATGTCGCGTCCGCCTAACCACACCCGAATAGCGCCGCTGCTTGGTTCGATAAACAAGGCAGAAACTTGCGGTTGGAGTCCGCCCAGTTCGCCTTTCGCGACGCGTAACCACTCAAAGTCACTGGACTGAGCTGCTTGCCTAATTTCGGGGTTAGGGTCATTGCGGGCATCGCGCCGTAGGCGCGCCAAGACGCCGTCGGGTTGAGTAAAGATATCGAGCGCGGCCTGCTGGGCGGCTCTCTGCATGGTCAAATCTAGCGTAGTTTGGATCGTTAAGCCGCCGCTGTGGATGTAATCCCTGGCGGTGCGCTCGTCCATTCCTTGGTGGGCAACAAGCCAAGCCTCCACTTGCTTGATGACATGGTCGACAAAGTACATAGTCAGGCTGGCCTCAGGCGTCTGCTGTCTTGCTTTGGTAAGGGTGATAGGCGCGTTAAGCGCGGCCTGATGTTCCTCGGCAGTAATACGACCGTGCCTAAGCATTTGGTCGAGTACTAGGCGCTGGCGCTGCACTGCTGCCTCCATATTGCCTTCGCGGGGGCGCCACGCATTTGGGGAAGGGATAATCCCGACTAACATGGCGCTCTCGCCCAAGCTTAGCTCCGAGACATCTTTGCCAAAGTACTGCTGTGCCGCCGCCTGAAACCCATGCGCCGCCCCGCCGAGGAAAATCTCATTGAGGTAGGCCTCTATTATTTCAGCTTTGGTGTACTTCTGCTCTATGCGAAAGGCTACGTAGATCTCCCGTACTTTGCGGGGCACAGAAAAACGCAAATCTTCTAGGATGCGATTACGGGCTACTTGTTGGGTTATGGTGCTGCCGCCTTGGCGGTCTTGGCCGGTGACAGTAAGCCACAGGGCGCGTAAAAAGTCGCGCGGCGAGAAGCCAAAGTGGTCGTAAAAGCGGATGTCTTCCATGACCACAACGGCCTCGACAAGCTGCTCCGGAATTCGGGCAAGCGGAACGCTCATGCGGTGCTGCACGGCGTGCAGCTGCGTAATTACCTCGCCGTGTACGTCAAGGACGGTTGAACTCTCGGCGGGAGGCGCTGTGGTGAGTGCCGGAGGCGGTACGTCGCGCACAAGATAATACCCAACACCCAGGCCCGCCATTAATGCAACAAAAGTCACGATAACGCTCCAATACAGCGCTATCAGCAGCATTTGCTTTCCACTTCGCTTGGTCTTAATTGGAGGTTTTTTGGCCATTTGCTGACCCCCTTTGACTTCATTATATCATCACTGCCAAGAGGATCATACTGCCACGATACTCCACCACGCATCATAAGATAGTGAAGGGGGGTGAGGAAATGGTCTTCCTCGCGTCAAAAAAGCGCAAAGCCAGAGGTCGCTTTTATTTTTCGTGATGCTGCTACTGGGGGCTTCGCTTGTTACCTTAATTGACAGCCAGTTCAGGCCGACCCTCATGGCTATAGCGGAAGTGCGGGCTCATCGCTTGGCAACGCAGGCGCTTACGGAGGCCGTATATGATGCCGCAGGCGAGAGCATTCCCTACGACCACTTCATCACCATCTCCACTAACCAAGCAGGTAGACCAGCATGGGCTAGGCTCAACACCGTGGAAGTGAACCGCCTTGTCACCCGCACTACGCGGCATGTCCTAACGACCCTAGAGAACTTACGCGAGGAGAACATCACCATCCCGCTCGGGCAAGCGTTCGGCAGCGCACTTTTCGCGCATGTTGGCCCTGCTATCAACTTTCGCATCTTGCCCGCCGGCACGGTCAGTGTAGAAGTGACGGATGCGTTTGAGTCGGCAGGCATCAACCAAACGCGCCACGAAATCTACTTAGAAATCTTTGCTGATTTACGAATTGTAGTGCCGCTGATGCAGCGCACACTGCGAGTGCACCTTGAAGTGCCGGTGGCTGATGTGATTTATCTTGGCGCGGTCCCCGAAACAGTCGTTAATTTGCCCTTCCCGTTAGGCGCGGGGTTTGTTGTTCCGCCTGGTGGCGAGCGCCCCCCTTCGTCCTTAGCAGGAAACTGGGCCGCGACGGAGAATATTATATTAGGTGCTTGGAGGGAGACACACGTTGCGCATTGAGGATATTTTCGGCACAGGGGGGCCTATCGCCAAACACCATCCAACCTATGAAGCTAGGCGACAGCAGGTGAGTATGGCTAACGCTGTGGCCAGCTCACTATCCCTGAATCGTCATTTGGTGGTGCAAGCGGGGACTGGATTAGGGAAAACCTTCGGGTACTTGGTGCCCGCCATAATACATGCGCGCGCCGCTAAGAAGCGCATTGTCGTCTCTACCAAGACCCTGAATTTGCAGGAACAGATTTTTAAGAAAGACATCCCTTTTCTACAAAAGGTGTTCAATACGCGTCTGCCCTTTGTCGCGGTTCTAGCTAAGGGACGCAGTAACTTCATCTGCCGCCGCAAAATGGAGCATATCAGGACTTTCGACAGGGGCTTGCTGACGCAGGAGAGCCACATCAAGGAACTCAGGGAGATGCAGAACCTGCTTAGCAGTAAGGAGTTCAATGGCGATCGCGAACAGATGCCTTTCCACCCTGCGCCGGATTTATGGCAACACGTATGCGGTGAGGGCGAGAGCTGTCTGCGCAGAGTGTGCCCCTTTTTTGGGGACTGCTTCTACTATATTGCACGACGTGCTCAGGCTCAGGCGGACATTGTGGTAGCAAATCACGCGCTGTTCTTTGCCGACCTTGCGGTGCGCAAAGACGCCGGGTTCCTGCACGAGCAGGCGGTACTAGAAGACTATGACGCTGTGGTCTTCGATGAGGCGCACAATCTAGAAGACGTGGCTACCGATTTTTTCAGCCGCCGTGTTTCTCCCGGAGAAATACGTCGCACAACTGCCGCAATTAGCGTTGGCCTGCGCGGGATGCTCGTGTCTGACAACGCTGAGTCGGGGCGCATAGTAGAGGCGTTAGTGCAGAGGCTGACGCACGAAACCGATTTCTTTTTCCTGCAGTTTGACAAGGCTATGCGCCTCATGCCTAGTGATAAGTACCCCCATGTTCTGAAGACGCACCTCGTGGAGTTGATTAAAGCACTTGCGGAGCTTACAGCAGGGGCTAACGAAGAGCAAACTGCCTTAGCGACGCAGCTTTGTCAACGCCTCACTCGCATTGACGAAACGCTCGACTTCATTCTGGAAAGGCGAGGCGGTGATGCAGAGTACGCTTATTGGGTGGAGCTAGGGGAAGAAGGGGTAACGTTAGTCTCGGCCCCTGTGTCTATGGAGGACGAGTTGCGAGAGCACATCTTTGCGCGCATATCGGCGGTAGTTTTGACTTCAGCCACGCTGTCCTCCATCCTACTGAGGCGCGTTGGACTTGACAAATGCGACCTGTTGCGACTTGAATCTCCGTTTGACTACGCCAAAAACGCCTTGCTGTACTTGCCTAAGGATGCTAAGGATCCGCGGGAAGAGACATTTGACGAGTATGCTGCGGCTAAGATTGCGGAGATTGTGCGAGTAACACAGGGACGAGCGCTTGTGCTTTTTACTTCTTTTCGTTCCATGCAGGCGGCATTTGAAAGGCTCGCGTCTTTAGACAGAGAGGGTTTCACCGTACTTATGCAGGGAAATGCCTCCCGCAGTACGCTAATGCACCGCTTCACCACGTCATCTCAAGCCGTATTGTTGGCGGTGGCGAGTTTCTGGGAAGGCATTGATGTGCCTGGGGAGGCCTTAAGCTGCGTTATACTGGTCAGGCTCCCCTTCGGCGTGCCGACAGAGCCGATAACGCAGGCTCGCATTGAGGATATGGAGCGTAAGGGTGAGGATGCATTTTGCGCGTACAGCCTCCCAACAGCCATCCTTAAACTCAAGCAGGGCTTTGGGCGTCTGATTCGCACTTCCGAGGACAAGGGCGTTGTGGCCATACTTGACGGTCGCGTGCAGAACAAGCGTTACGGTCGTGCCTTTCTTAAGGAATTGCCGCCCGCGCGCATCACTCATGCATTAGAAGATGTGAAAGACCTTCTGTCTGTGCGCTGACGGTTGAATGCGTTAATAAGGTAGAGAGGTTGCGTTATCCATTTTTAATAGAGAAAGGGTGGTTGGGAATAATGAAGAAGGGGCATATTGCTATAGCCATGTTAATTGCCTTGCTTTATATTGGCAGTCTGGGTTCGGCCCGAGCTTTCACGCCGCAGCCCGGGACTACAGATGACCCATTAATAACGGTGAGCTTTTTTAACCAAGCTATTGGGCCGTTTGTAGCGCGTCTTGCGGCCGTAGAAGTGTTGACTCAGCACATTGCAGGTCTAGAGCAGCGCATCGCGCGTCTCGAGGCGCAGGTGGCGACGCTTGAGGCGAGGATTGTTCAACAGCCGCCTGTTACGCCACCGCCTGTTCAACCTGTAGCTGTACACGGATTCATCAACGGCACGGTGGTCAATGTGCGCAGTGGTGCGGGCACTAACTTCAGTATCATCACCACTTTGCCGCTGAACACTCGCGTAGAAGTCTTAGAGCGCGGCAAAGACTGGCATAGAGTGCGCTTGCAGGATGGACGCACAGGTTTTATTAGTGCACCTCTGCTCAGAATACCTTAGTGCGTGTAGGTGTCTTCACTAGACTTGTGTTAATGTAGGGTTAACATCACGCAAAAAA
>QLUS01000105.1 GCA_018725535.1 Bacillota bacterium | reverse complement strand
ATACCATTTTTCCAAGGTCAACTCCAAAGCAAGCAATAAAGGGTGAAAAGTAAACTTTATTTTTCGGCAACCCCTTACGGGTTACGCTTGGAGATCGGTCGCTGGCACGCACCAACTTTGTGGGTAATACCTTCAAATATGAGACCGACTTCGATGATCCGCACTGGTCCGATTATGCCAAACTTAAAGGCAATTGGTTCACGTCTGTCGTGTTACCTTATGGCAACGTCCTTGTAACTGATGGCACACCAGGCATCTACCAAGTGGAGTACCGGTTGGACAGCACTGAGCCACTTCAGAGCCTACAGGTGCAGTGGGACACGCTATGGCTCAAACCCTGAGCGGCGGCTGCGTCTCTATGTCCAAGGCGATAAGGGGTGGCAGCAGGTAGGTGACGACCGTGTTGAAGACAAGCACCCCGATAGCGCTGACATATCAACATACGTCTGGGGTAAACAACAGGTAGGAGTGAGAATCGAGATTGAGGATCGGGACGGTCCGGAGTTTGGTATCAATCTCACTCGCGTGAACTTTGAAGGTACAGCCCAGGGGAGCACTTATGCGCTAGAGCTAGGCACACCTGAGCCTATCTATCTGGGTGCTGAGACCTTGTCAAAACTTACTACCTTCGGTCGCGAGTATGTTAGTACGCGCCTGTCCGATGGTACAATAATTCTAAGACCTGTAGGTGTGGTCACAGGGTCGTCACCCTCTGAGGCTGTGATACAATACGAGAAGCTGCATCCGGCTCACTATCGCGTCCATCTGGAGGCACCCAGCGATGGAGTATTGGCGTTTCGTGAGTCCTACAGCCCTTACTGGGACGCGGGAGGACGCAAGCCTTTTGTTGTAGATTACTACGCTAACGGCTACTTCTTTTCCGCCGGCACTTATGATTTCATTGTCCAGCATCAACCGGATACGGTTTATCGCTTATCCCTAGCCTTCGTGACCCTTGTGCCTATCCCGCTATTCGGGATAGCCTCGGCGTTGGCTTTTCGACAAGCTCGCATGTACCGGCACGTGCGCTTAATGGCAATACGAGGACATGGCCAAGAGACAAACACCAGAAAGAACTAATTCATCCACGCCGCGGACCAGCGTGGGGAGAGCCATTCTGCTGCTGGCCTTCTGTGCCGTCGGTCTGGTTTATTGGCGTTGGTTTTTGCCTGGAGCTATCACTTGGGGCGATTGGTTGTACCTTACCAAGGCTACCCTGGCGGACTTCACACCCACACTGTGGGGCAGCGACACTGGCCTGGGCGCATATCGAATTATCAGCGCTCCGCTCTTCCCTATACTGATGCTTCAGAGAGTTCTGTCCCAGGCTCTTCATTTGGATTACTCCGTCATTGAACGCTTGCTTTGGTTTTATCCATTTGTGCTACTTTCGGTGACATCGCCGTGGTATCTAGCTCGGACTCTTGGGTATCGTCGTAGCGGCGCTGCAGCGGTGATTCTGGTGTTCTCCCTGAACACTTACATGTTCTTTATTGCAGGTCAGCTAACTGTCGGCATGGCACAAGTCTTGGGACCATTGGTAGTAGCAGTCTTTGTCCGGACGGTCGAAAGGCCCTTCGCTCGCGCCGGACTGTTGCTTGGACTGGCCGCCTCTCTGCAGATGGTCTATGATGTGCGCATCTTCTATGTGACCACTCTCTTTTGCGGTCTGTATCTCCTATATTTTCTGATAACATCAGGGCTCGTAAGCCGCCACAGTCTATGGCGGCTCGGCAAGCCATTGGTAGTGGGAGGGATGGTGGTAGTGGTGCTCAATGCCTACTGGCTCATTCCACTCGTCTTTGATTACGCAAGTGGTACAGCTGTCCCTCTCCTCCCAAGAGGATATGATGATCCTGCGTGGGTACGAGCTCTAAGCTACATGACCTTACTGCACAGTTTGGGGCTACAGCACGCCTTTTGGGGGCGCCCCGGTGTGGTAAACCCGCTCAATCCGCAGTTCTTGTTGTTGCCCATGTTGGCGTTCGGGGCCCTGCTATTTCGGCAGCGCTCGCGCGCACTCACGTTTTTTGCGCTGGGCGCTCTAGTGTTCTCGTTCTTGGTGAAAGGGTCGCAGCCGCCGGCGGGTGAGGTCTATGTCTGGCTCTTCCAGAAAGTGCCTGGGTTTGACATGTTCCGCGACCCCAGCAAGTGGTTTATGCCAGTGGCACTATCATACGCGGCGCTTGTTGGATACTTGGTAGATCAGCTTGCGAACCGCTACGCGACCTGGACCGCCCAGCGGCCAGGTTCCAGTTCGCGCTTGGCCCGGGTGGGTTTGGTCCTCGGTGCCATTCTGGCTTGGCTCATCATTTTTCCTGTCCAGCCAGTTAGTACTTTGCGCTATTCGCTTATCTATGACCCTCGGCCGGTGCCGGAAGAGTACAGTCGGCTGGAGGTCCTTTTGCATCCCCAGCCCGACTTCTTCCGTACCCTGTGGCTTCCTTACCATCAACGGTTCGGCTACTACTCCAGTCAGCACCCGGCTCTCGTCGGGGTAGATATGGGTACGTCTGTATTATCGCCATTACTTCGAGGCGACCCGCGTAATGATTGGGTTAGCTATGTCTTTTCCTACCTTAGCCAGCCCTTTAGCCCTCTCTTGTTACGCCTGTTGTCAGTCAGATATATCATTCTGCCGTATGATTCTCAAGATGATGTGTACATCCACCAGGGCCAGCCCCTATACTACTATCAGCGGCTAGTTGAGAACATCCCCAGTGTCCGCTTTGTTCCCTTCGAGGGCGAGACGCGGCTATATGAGGTGCCGGAGCCCCTCCCGCACCTGTATGTGGCCTCGGATAGTGTTAACGTTACAGGGGACATCACGGCTTTCCCCGCGGTTAGTATGACCGAGGCGGCCAGAGATGCGCCTGCGCTAGTATTTATGAGAGCCCAAACCCGGCCTGGCGTACCCTCGAGCGGGAGCCGTCAGTCTATGTCACTAAAGCAAGAGTTAGCTAAGAGAGTGGAGGGTTTGTTCGGTGGGACTGATGCACTGCTAGTCTATCGGGATAGTCTACCTAATATGATACTCTCGCTGATAGGAGAAGAGTTTGGCACTAACGGTCCAACCTTGTTAGCTGATGAGTATACCTTCAACGTGAGTGACCAGACAGCCCTGCTGGCCATCCTGGCGAAGGGGAGAGAGGGGCAAAACCTTGCGGCGGTGTCCGTGTCTCCAGGGCAAGGATCGCTGATCCAACCTGACGTGATGGACGATACGCTGCGCCTACTGCGTAGCTCACGTGACTGGCGCTACTTCGGCAACTTCTACTTGCAACCAGGGCAATACACACTGACGCTACTGAAACAAGGACCCCAGCCCCTCAAGGACTGGAAGCGCATCCAGCAAAGCAACCTCGCCTACGATCTGTACGAAACCACCCTACCCGACTTTGTCCCCGCCGAGTATACCACCAAGGATGCCGAGCCCAAGGTCATCATCTACCGTGGCGGTAAGGCCCTGAGGCCTACGTGGAACATCGCCCATCAGGAAGCCGGGGAGCAGGCGGAGTGGTACGAGGTGGGGAATGCCGAGCCGCGACGAGTGGTAATCAACGTCCCTAAGGGCCAAAAGCCCGCCGGCGCCTACACGTTCTCCTATGTCGTCCCCAGACTCAGCGACGAAGTAGAACAGATCATTATTGTCCCCGTTCCCATGTTGGAAGAGATCACAAACAAAGTCCTGACCATACTTCAAGACCCCGAATACCGCATTGCCAACCTCTTCACCCCGGAATCGCCAGCTCCAGGCCGTCTACCGACCGTGGCCAGTGCAGTAAGAGACTCGTTCTATGTGCCCAACGAGGAAGAATATCTCCTTCGAGCCCGGATCTCGCCGGGCGTCTGGCAGAGCAATGTGTATCTGCTGCCGGAGCGGACGCAATGGCGCAAGGAGTTAGCGAACTGGTCTGTTTCAGGTTCCGGGTTGCAAGTTGCAGGTTCAGAATTAAATCTGAAACGTGAAACGGGGCGCCTGCAACTACCTTTTGTGCTGTATGCCAACAACTGGCACGGTGAAGAACGTGATCACCATGGTGGGTGGCGATGGGGTACAAACAATATGAAGCTCCTCGTCCTCAACCCGAACTCCTTGTCTTTACAAGGCACTCTTACCTTCCGTGTCACTACCATCCGGGAGCGAGACCTCCACATCGCAGTCAATGGGCAGTTGACTCAGGCCACCCACATTCCGGCACACTATGACCGACGACGCCGCGACCTTGGGCAAATCGCCCGTGAGTTCTTCCATTCAGACTTGCGTAGATCTCCATATGAGCCCCGCTACCCCCCGGGATGGAGCACTGTGACCATCGAGGACGTTACTCTTAAGCCAGGCGAGAACGAAGTCGTCCTCTATACTCCCCAAGGGGCGCAGGTGATGGATGAGGAACTGGGAAATGGGGATGAGCGGGAGGTGAGTATCCAGCTATGGGATGACATGCGCTTCGAGGTCACGGGAAAGGGAAGTGAGCAGGACGTGGCTATTGGTAACACTCAGTATGAGTACTCTACGGTAGGCAAAAACCTGGTGCTGAAGGCCTACTTCGACGGCGACAGCCAGGAGCAGGAGTACATTCTGATGGCTCGGGACTTCCCGGGCGTTGACCTGGAGCAGTACCCGTTCTTCAATTTCACCTACAAAGTTTCGGATCCCACCGTCCAGACGGCCGATGCTGCTTTCGGGATCGACTACTCAGGCGACGGCCAGACCGATGGCTACGTCCTTGCCTCTTCGGTCCCTGCCGAAGGGGAAATGCAGATCAGCCTCAATCTCTTCGAGGCAGCCAAGGAGCGCTTCCCTGATCAGTATTACAAAGAGAAGAAAGATCTTAAGCTGGTGCGCCTTTTCTTAATTCCTCACAAAGTCTGGGGACTGGACGTCAAGAACACTGGTGAGGCCGGCCGCTACACCTTCAAGTTCGGAGATCTCCAGCTCTACTCTGAATCAGCCATTTCCGTCCCCAGCAGAACCGACCCGAGTGTCTTCCATCAATACGCCTTTCCTGTCAAACAGGGAAAAGAGGAAATCCTGCGAGACTCGACTCTTGCTGATATGCCGGTGGCGACCATCAAAATAGATGGCATTGAATATCCGCTATACGCCAAAGCTGGGGAGGACCTCCTGGGACGGGACGGCTTTTGGACGGAATCCATCCGAGTGCTCCTCAAAGAAGGGCTGCATGAGGTGAAGATTATGCCAAGCAAGACTTTCAAGGTAGATCTGGTGGAGATTGCCAATAAGCCCTATGTGCCTCAGGAGCCCAAGGCCACGGTGGACTTCCGCAAGATCAACCCTACCCGCTATGAGGTGAGCGTGGATGCCCAGGAGCCTTTCTGGCTGGTGTTCAGCGAGTCGTTCCATGAAGGATGGAAGGCATACCTCGTTGATACAAGCGGCAAAGGGCAAATCACAAACAAAGCGGAAGACAGGCCGT
>QLUS01000104.1 GCA_018725535.1 Bacillota bacterium | reverse complement strand
ATTGTGCCCGCCAGTAAATATGTTTGGGCAAGGCAAGCCCATAAACGACAGCCGTGCACCATCTGTGCCGCCCCATACCGGCGTATTGACCGGCTCGATGCCGAGCTCCCGCATCGCAGATTTGGCGAGATCAACAATATGCATATGCTCGCGAAGCTTTTCCTCCATATTGTAGTAGGAGTCGGCGAGGTCAACCGTAAAGCTCTTTGCGCCGTACACCCCGTTAAGGTACTCCCCAATTGCCGTAAGCCGTGCCTTGCGCGCCTCGAAAATGGGGCGGGAGTGGTCGCGCACAATATACTTAAGCTCGGCCTGCTCGGGGGTGCCACGCACCTCGTTCAGGTGATAGAACCCCTCGTAGTTTTCAGTGTGCACGGGCCGCTCTGCCGGGGGCAGCATGGCGTTAAACTCCATAGCCATAAGTACCGCATTACGCATTTTATTCTTTGAGGCACCGGGGTGGATATTGCGCCCCTTAACCGTTACCTTAGCCGAAGCCGCATTAAAAGTCTCGAACTCAATTCCGCCTACCGCACCGCCATCAAGCGTATAAGCAAAGTCCGCGCCAAATTTAGTGACGTCGAATTTGGCCGTGCCCCGCGCAATTTCTTCGTCCGGAGTAAAGGCAATGCGCAGAGTCCCGCGTTTAATCTCAGGATACGCGAGCAGATACTCCACCGCCGCCAAAATCTCCGCAATGCCAGCTTTGTTGTCTGCGCCAAGCAGCGTAGTGCCGTCTGTGGCAATAATGTCTTGTCCCCGGTAATTTACGAGCTCGGGGTAGTCCACAGGCGACATGATGAGGCCTCTCTCGGCATGGAGCACGATGTCCCCACCGTCATAGTTCTTAACTATGTGTGGTTTTACCTCAGCTGAGGGCACATCAGCCACGACATCCATGTGGGCAATAAGCCCAATCACTGGCACCCCCGCTACATTCCCCGGCAGCGTAGCATAGATGTAGCCGTGCTCGTCGATATGCGCGTCCGCGAGCCCCATCTCCCGCATCTCCTTGGCTAATTCGGTGCCAAACTCCACCTGCCGATAAGTGCTCGGCTGTGAGGGCGAATTGGCGTCCGAGGCGGTGTCTACCCGGACATAGCGCAAAAACTTTTCGACTACATTGCTCATTTGCAGACCTCCTAACGTTTTCTACGGGGATTGACATTGGCTGAGATTTCCTGTTAACGTAGACGTACACTAAACTAAGGGGGAGACCAAGTGACACGACGCTACTACACCCTAGATGTGTTTGCGGAAAAGAAATATGCTGGTAATCAGCTGGCGGTAATCCGCGACTGCGCGGGACTTAGTGACAACGAAATGCAGCTCATCGCCAAAGAAATGAACTACAGCGAAACCACTTTTATTATACGCGAAGACACCGCGCACGAAAACTTCGACGTGCGCATTTTTACCCCGGCTGAAGAAGTCCCCTTTGCCGGGCACCCTACCCTCGGGACAGCTTATGTCATCCAGCAGGAAATTTTGCAGCGCGAAGTGGATGCGGTAACGCTCAACCTCAAAGTCGGACCGATACCCGTCACCTTTAGTTATCGCGACGGCAAGCCCGACGTGCTGTGGATGCGCCAAATTGAGCCCGTCTTTGGCGATACCGTAGCTCATACCGCCATGGCCGAGTTGCTGCAACTTTCACCTGCGGACCTAGACCCCCGCTTCCCCCCGCAAGAAGTGTCCACCGGGCTACCCTTCTTTATTGTGCCACTCCGCACACTTGACGCCGTGCGCCGCGCCGCGCCAGAGACCAAGCAGCTTCTGCGCTTTGTCGCCCCCTACACCGCCAAAAACATCCTCGTGTTTGCGCCCGAAACCTATGAAACGGGCAACGACTTTAACGCGCGCGTCTTTACGGATTACCTCGGTATCCCCGAAGACCCCGCCACCGGCAGCGCTAACGGTTGCCTAGCAGGCTTCCTCGTCAAGTACCGCTACACGGGCAAGGCCGCGCTACGCGCTAATGTCGAGCAAGGCTACGAAATCGGGCGACCCTCCCTGCTGCGCCTCGATGCCGAAGCCCAAGGCGAGTCAATCGAAATACACGTCGGTGGACGCGTCATCCCCGTGGCACGGGGGGAGTTGGTGTAGCCCGAAACGATGGGAAACGATGGGGACGGTTCTTTTTGGCACAAACAACGGTTCCTTCTGCTTCAGAGCGCGATTTTAGCGAAGAGAAACTGACCTGCCGTCTAGCCACCACGTGATAGCGGCCAGACGGCATAGCGGTCAGACGGCATGCCCGTGTTACAAAAAGAACCGTCCCCTCTGTTCCAGTCCCCTCTGTTCCACAAGACGGCATTAGAAAAGGCTGAAGCGGAATACTCGAAGTATCGCCAGAAGATTGCTCGTGAGCTAACGCAGGTGGAGCGCGAATTTTTCGCCAGCATGAAGGCCATGCAAAAGAGGCTCGAGGGGGAACCGAAGAACAGAGGCGACTAGGTGCGCTTGCGGTCTATTTTATGTCCTCAAACACCTTTGCTATGATCGCTAAACCATCCATCAGCTGGCCTTCGGTGATGACCAAGGGCGGCGCAAAGCGAATAATGTTGCCGTGGGTCTGCTTAGCTAGTAGGCCTGCTTCTTTTAGCGACATGCAGACATCCCACGCCGCGAAGCCCTCTTCGAACACAACAGCGTTCAAAAGCCCCTTGCCGCGCACTCCCACCATTTTGGGGAAGGGATAGCGGCGACAAAATCGCGGAAAATGTGTCCCAGGCGCTCGGCATTTTTGTCGAGCTCTTCTGCTTCGAGTATCTCTAGCGCAGCAATCCCGACCGCCATAGCCAATGGATACCCACCAAAGGTCGACCCATGCGAGCCTGGCGTGAACACCTCCATGACCGCTCTATCGGCAACCACGGCGGAAACAGGTATAACGCCGCCACCTAACGCCTTGCCCAGTGCCATAACATGCGGTTTGACGCCTTCATGGTCGCAGGCAAACTTCCGGCCCGTGCGGCAGAAACCGGTCTGTATCTCGTCGGCGATAAACAAGACATTACTAGCCTCGCATAGCTCGTAGACCGAGCGTAGGTATCCGGGTGAGGGAACGTAAACCCCGGCTTCGCCCTGAATCGGCTCCAGCAGTACAGCACAGGTGTTTGGGGTAATTGCGGCTCTAATCGCTGCCACGTTGTCGTAGGGCACAACCTTAAACCCCGGCGTATATGGGCCGTAGTTGTTGCGCGAGATTGGATCAGTAGAGAACGATACAATCGTGATCGTGCGGCCGTGGAAGTTGTTCTCGGCGACGATAATCTCCTGCTGTCCGTCTGCTATGCCCTTCTTTTCCACGCCCCAGCGGCGGGCCAGCTTGAGCGCTGTTTCTATAGCTTCGGCGCCGGTGTTCATGGGCAAAGCCGTTTCGTAGCCAGTGTAGTGACAAAGCTTCTCTAGGAACGGGCCCATCATGTCGTTGTGAAACGCGCGGGAAGTGAGGGTACAGCGGTCAAGTTGATCCGTAATCGCCTTAATCAGCTTGGGGTGCCTGTGGCCTTGGTTGACCGCAGAATAGGCTGACAGAAAATCATAATAGACCTTGCCCTCCGGGTCCTTGACCGTGACTCCTTGAGCCTCGGATATGACCACAGGCAATGGATGATAATTGTGAGCCCCGTAGCGCTCCGCTAGGTCAATGTAGTATTGCGAATTCATAATGCTTTCCTCCTAGTATGTCGAATGTGCATTATTATACACACAACGGTGTGTTCATGCAATAGCTACACTGTGAAGCCAGACGCTTGCAGTCATGAATTGGTGGGACAAAAGGAACCGTCCCTTTTGTCCCGTCCCTTTTGTCCCACGTTTCGTGTGCGGCATTATTGCCACACCGGTAGGATTTGCCCCGGTGGTGGGAGAACTATGTGTCATGAAACGTTGCGGAGGTGCAGAATGGGCAGAGACAGTTGGCTTGACGATGCTTCATTGCGCGATTTGCAGGAAGCGATGGGCAAGGGCGAGCTCACTTCGGAGCAGCTTACGGCCCATTGCCTAAGGCGTATAGCGTCACACAACAAGTTAGGGGCAGGTATAAATGCGGTGCTCGAGATTAATCCCGATGCCATGCATATCGCCCAAGCCATGGACACCATAAGGCGGGTGGAAGGCAGCCGCGGCCCCTTGTTAGGCATACCTGTGTTACTCAAGGATAATATCAACACTGCCGACAAAATGCATACTAGCGCCGGGTCTTTGGCTCTTGCCAACCATATGGCGAGCCAGGATTCTTTTGTCGCCACTGGGCTACGGCGCGCGGGAGCAGTAATTCTCGGCAAGGCCAATATGACGGAGTGGGCCAATTTTATGGCTGACAATATGCCTAGCGGCTACAGCTCACGCGGGGGCCAGGTGAAGAACCCTTACGGCGACTTTGACGTAGGCGGCTCCAGCTCGGGCTCGGCTGCCGCAGTGGCCGCAGGCTTTGCTCCCCTAGCGGTGGGCACCGAAACCTCTGGTTCCATCCTTAGCCCTGCGCATTCATGCTCGGTTGTCGGCATCAAGCCCACGGTGGGCCTGATTAGCCGCTCGGGCATCATACCTATTGCACACAGTCAAGATACACCCGGTCCCATTGCCCGCACCGTGGCCGATGCCGCCATTATGCTAGGAGCTATGGTCGGGGTCGATGACACAGACTCGGTAACCATCACACAAAAAGGCCACGAAGTCGCGGACTATCTCGCCGGGCTAAGCCTTGACGCCTTGCGGGGTGCGCGCCTAGGCGTTGTGCGGCAGCATTTTGCGGGCCTTGATGCCCCCCGCGCCGCGGTTTACGACAGCGCGATCGCGGTCCTCACCCGTCTGGGTGCGACCATGGTCGAAGTTAACGTTAACGAATACGCCTCGCAAGCGAAACAGGGAGACTACAAGGTGCTGCTCTATGAGTTCAAGCCTAATATTAACGCCTATCTCGGCACGACCAGACCCTTTGTGCCCGTACATAGCCTAGCGGATGTGATCGAGTTTAACAGTAGAGACCCCGCAGTACGACTCAAGTACGGCCAAACTGTGTTGGCGGCTTCACAGGAGACGAGCGGGACCCTGACGGAAGCGGAATACATCACGACGCTACAAGAAAACCGGCTCTCCTGCCGCGAGCAGGGGGTAGATCTGGCTCTAACGCGCGACCAGTTGGATGCATTAGTCTTCCCCGGCAATGCGGGCTGCGGAATAGCTGCCAAAGCGGGATACCCCTCGGTGACAGTCCCAGCGGGCTATACGGCTGAAGGGAGACCCGTAGGATTGACTTTTACCGGCACTGCCTACAGCGAGCACAGGCTGATTAAGCTGGCCTATGCCTTCGAGCAAAACACCAAGGCCCGCGTAGCTCCATGCCTAGAGGCACAAAAATGACCAAGCCAGCTAAACCCGGGCTGTTTGGCAGAATCGCCCCCTTGTACGCCCTGTTCTTTAACTATCAGCGGTGGTCGCACGGCCGAGCGCTGGATATAGCAGACCGCGCCATC
>QLUS01000103.1 GCA_018725535.1 Bacillota bacterium | reverse complement strand
GGGGACAACCCCTCAACTTTTTTTTCTGCCAACCTTGTTTTCCGTACCAGCTAAAAGCCTCCCAATATTCGAACGATGCCTGTACGCTCCGATCACAAGTAAGAAGATCGCAAACCAGATGTATTCCATGCGATAGTTCAATAACCAGAGGAGTATAGGCATGGAGGTCATCATCACGAGAGAACCTAGGGAGACGTATTTGGTGATGACTATGGTCAGTGCAAATACGGCGAACCCCGTAAGCAGCACTGCGGGGAACAGCACCGCACACGCGCCGATAGTGCAGGCTATGCCCTTCCCTCCCCTAAACCCAATGTACACCGACCAGTTATGTCCAATAACTGTAGCCAGAGCGACTGTCATGACCTGCCACGTCTCAAGCGGCATCAAATGCGCTGCTATATAGGTAGGCAGTGCTGCCTTGAACACGTCGACCACCAGCACCATTGCGCCCGGCCCCACTCCCATCACACGCATAGCATTTGTGCCGCCAATGTTGCCACTGCCGTGTTTAGTGATATCGATGTTGCGGAGCTTGCCAACTACAAAGGCGGTAGGAAAAGCACCCAAGAGATAGGCACCAACTACAGTAATCAAGAATCCATAGCTTGACATATCAATCGTCCTTTCGCGCACCTCTAACGCAAGAGATATGTTCTAATGTGCTGAAGTGCGCGCGCTAATTGCACATCCTCTGGGGAAGCCGGGTCGGGCTGCTCGATGATTATGTCAGCGTTAATCCCTTTGGCGTCGATGACCGTGCCAGCAGGAGTCTTATAGCCTCGTACCGTTATCCAAACCCGTGAGCCGTCTCCCAAAGGATAGCCCTGCTGAATTGTACCCTTGCCGAAGCTGGTGACACCAAGTACGGTTGAACCTAGGTGATCGCGCAGTGCACCGGTAAGTAGTTCGGAAGCAGACGCGCTGCCCTGGTTAATGAGCACGCTGATACGGCCCGTGTAGATTCGTTGACCTCGGGTTATGGTTTGACGTACGGCACCCTCACGGTCAACCGTCTGATAGACTACGTGTTTCGGACCGAGAAAGAAGCTGGCGACATCTTCCGCTACATGCGTAAATCCACCGGGGTTAAACCGCAGGTCTAACAACAAATGCTTTATTCCTTGCTGCTCAAGCGTGGCTAGGGTCTGACGCATTTGCTCCGTGGCCGTAGTGGTAAATTGCGTGAGTATGACATGCGCGATTTGTGGCTCCACGATCTCGTAGGAAACCACCGGCACGACTATCCGTGCCCGCGTTATCGTGACGTTCATAGTTCTTCCGAGTGCTGGCCTAAAGACCGTCAGCGTCACGTTTGTGCCAGCCGCCCCTTTGATGCGGTCCGTCACCTCGTGCAGGGTCAAGCCGCGCAAAGTCTGGTCGTCAACAGCGACAATCACGTCGCGCGGGAGTAGTCCTGCTCCTTGCGCAGGCGCACCCCGAAAGACTGACTCTATTTGCACCTGTTCATCAACCATACGTACGGTGACGCCAATACCGGTAAACTCCCCGGCTGCGCGTTCCGCAGTTCGCCTAGCCTCCTTGGGGTTTTCGTAGCGCGTAAGCCCACCGTCTACCCGGCTGAGCAACCCGCGTACCGCGTTTTCCATCATTTCGTTCGGGTCGAGTTTAGGGTTAAGATGAGTGTCCAATACCAAGTTCCGCACGGCTAGCAGACGCGCTACATTCGGATCAACTGGTAAGCCTAGGCGAGATAAAATCGTGGCCCCTACCGGACCCATGATAAACTGACTGGTCGCCCCTAAAAACAGGCCGACCACGAGAAACGCTAGGCACAGCGCCACTACCTTAGGGAGAGAAACGCGTGAGACTGTCTTCTTTTCCTCTTCTCTTAATTCCATGGTGCACCCCTCTCACCGACGTCTACAGCTTAGTACATGCCACATATAGTTATTCTTTACTCATGCGCAATCTTCCTCTTGTGGCGCGAAAAATGCCTCCCCATGAACTTCATAATGAGGCATTGTGTTAGAAACCACTTAGTCTAATCTGCCCCGATACTACAAAGCCCGCCCCGCATAACACCGTCGCCGTGGGACTAATACTCCAGCCGACAGCGGGGAGTACCACTGCCACCACCCAAGGGATGGCTAACCGTACTCTCCCGCGCGTCCACACGATTCGAGGCCGCAGCAGCTTGCGCCACACTAAGTACCCCGGGGCGTATGACCGAGTGCCGTATACTACGCGCAAGCGGGCACCGTCCTCATCAGTTAGAGGCGGCGAGTCAGCTGCGGAGATAAGCCTAATGTAGGCGGAATGAATTTGCTTGAAGTGCTCCGCGTTACCGCCAGCATCTGGATGGTGTTGCATGACCAAGCGCTTATACGCTCGTCTAACTTCGCTAGGTGGAGCAGCGGGCCCCATACCTAAGACGCGCCGCGGATCATCCCACATGGTCACCACCCTCTCCATGCATCCATAGTATGCAGGAGAGCGTACAAGTGCTACCCCGTGTACTTCGTTTCCATTATGGCCCTTACTAATTTTACCCCGTTTTCAACATCTGCGTAATCCACCATTTCGCTCGCAGTGTGCACATAACGACATGGGATGGACATCACTCCAGCCGGAATGCCGCCTTGCGTGAGTTGGATGGCACCGGCATCTGTCCCGCCTGCCTCTAGTACCTCCAGCTGATAAGGTATGCTGTTGTCCTTGGCTACTTGCTCCATATACCGCCGTACTGCGGGTGTACACAGCACACTGGAATCGCGAATTTTCACGGCTGGCCCTTTGCCTAGCGACACATCCATGATCATGGACGAAGGGGTATCCCCTGTGCGAGTCACATCCAAAGCGATGCCGAGATCAGGTGAAACGCTGTAGGCGGCCACCCTAGCCCCTCTGAGGCCTAGTTCCTCCTGCGTAGTGAAGACAGCGTAGATATCGTGTGCGGGATTAGCGACCGTTTTCAGCGCCTCGATAAGAACGGCACACGCTACGCGCGCATCCATAGCTTTTGCCACTAAGCGTGGGCCCAGGTCGACAAATTCGCGCGACACAGCACCCAAGTCGCCGATACGCACTTTGGCTTCCGCCTCTTCTTTGGTGCTTGCGCCAATATCTATAAACATCTTGTTTAGCGTCAAGTCCTTTTGCGCTTCCAGTTTCTCGCTGCCGATTACGCCTGTGGTGCCATTCTCGAACACTACCCGGTTGCCAAGCATGGTTAGTGGAGAAACGCCGCCCACAGGGTAGAAACGCAGGAAGCCATGCTTATCCACATGGGTTACCATGACCCCGATTTCATCCATATGCGCGGCAAACATGAGTTTCTTGTCCCCGCCCCTTTTTAGGGCAATGAGGTTTCCTAGGTTGTCGACGCGCATTTCATCGACAAAAGGGGCAATTATACCTGCAATAAGCTCTCTTATCGCCTTTTCGTTTCCAGCTGGGCCGTAGCACTCTACAACCTGCTTGATGAGTTCCTTCAAATCACAAATCCTCCTTCAATGCTTCTCAGAAACAGTTTGACCAACTTTACGGTATACTCGAAGTCCTTAAGACTTAGCATGGACACAGGCGAGTGGATATACCTGCAGGGTACAGAGATGACTACTACAGGAATGCCCTCTTTGGTCTGGTTAATGCGCCCCGCGTCGGTGCCGCCCGTAATGGAGCGTTTGAACTGCACGGGGATGTCGTTTTCGCGCGCTAGGCGCTCTAGTTCCCTGATCATCCGTCTGTCTGAAACGACTGACGCATCCATTACAGTTATGGCGGGCCCACCACCTAGGCTCGTGCAGTAACCATGTTCTTCACTGCTTGGCAGGTCGTTGCAGGTTGTACCTTCGAGCACCACAGCAAAATCCGGTTCCAGCGCATAAGCAGCTACCCCCGCGCCGCGGAGGCCTATTTCCTCCTGCACGGTAAAGGCACCGTAGAGCGTAAATGCGTAGTTCTCCCGCAGGACTTCCGCCAACACGGCGCAGCCTGCACGGTCGTCAAAGGACTTGCCCTTAACCACCGTGTCGCTGAGGTAGCCAAACTCCGTGGCAAACACGGCGTAGTCGCCAAGTTTGACGAGTTTCTCCGCCTCTTCCTTGCTCTTGGCTCCAATGTCAATATAGAGGCCGCTAAGGGGGATAACTTGGTTACGCTCTTCGGGTTTCTGCAGATGAATGGCCTTCGCGCCAATCACCCCGGCCACGCGCTTGCTGCCAACAATGACGTGCTTTGAAACTAAAACGCGGTCGTCTAGCCCCCCTACCTTGCGAAAACGCAGTAAGCCGGACTTATCTATGGACGAAACCATCAGCCCGCACTCATCCATATGCGCGGCCAACATCACTCTCGGGCCTTGCGTCCCCAGTTTGACGGCAATAAGGTTGCCAAGCGCATCGCGCTGCCAACTGGGCACATAGGACTCAAGCTCTTTGGTCAATACGTCGCGCACTTCTCCCTCACACCCTGAGGGGCCAAAAGCCTCAGAAAGCCTCTTTAATAACATAGCAGCCCCTCCACAAACTCCCGCTCGACACTAGCCACAAACAGCGCCAAGAGACGGCCAGCGAGTTTAATATCGCTGATTGACAGTGTTTCGACGGACGTATGCATGTATCTAAGCGGCAGAGACACCAGCGCGGTGGGTATACCGGCGCGGGTAATCTGCATTACCCATGCGTCTGTTCCCGTGGGACCCGGGACAGGGTCAAGCGTAAAGGGAACGCTATGTTCCTTTGCCAACTCGGTTAATCTCTCAAACACCTTGGGGTGAATGTTAGCGCCTAAAGCCAAGTTGGGCCCCTTCCCCAGCGGAGCAGTATCTTGTTCGGGCACGCCCGGCATCTCGCCGTGACATACGTCAATGGCAATACCGATATCTGGCTTAATGTGATAAGCACTGACTAGGGCTCCGCGCGCGCCAACCTCTTCTTGAACGGTGGCGACGGCAAATACGTCGGCAGTGTGGCGCAAGCGCTTAAGTTCAATCAGGCACTGGTGCATGGCCGCTACCGCCGCGCGGTCATCCATAGCCTTAGCGGCTGCGAAATCGTCGCTTAGAGGAATGAAATTACGGTTAATCGTAACTAAATCCCCTACCGCCACCACTGCCTTGACTTCTGCCTCGGTCAGCCCGAGGTCAATGACCATATCCTGCATCTTAATGGCCACGTTACTTTCCTCGGGGGTTAGCAGGTGAGGCGGCTTCATGCCAATAATCCCGATTAGGTCGCGCCGCCCATGCACCCTCACTTCCTGTGCTACTAAAGTGCGCTGATCCACGCTGCCAATAGACGTAAAGCGCAGAAATCCCTTCTCCTCGATCTTCGTGACCATTAGGCCAATCTCGTCCATGTGCGAAGCCAGCATGACCTTGGGCCGGTTCACACCCTCCCCCCTCTTCAGGGCTATGACGTTACCAAGCGTGTCAACTGTGACCTCATCCGCATGTGCGGCCAAGACTTCGCGGATGATTTTGCCCACCGAATCTTCATAACCTGAAACGCCTGTTGCTTCAACCATCCGTTTGAGAAATTCCTTGGTGTCCAGAGTGCC
>QLUS01000102.1 GCA_018725535.1 Bacillota bacterium | reverse complement strand
GAGCCTTTTGCTTCACCCGCTATTGCCTCTTGACAGGAGGGCTTTGTTGTTATAGCATACTAGTTAACTAGTATGCTATAACGCACTTGACATTCCAGACTAAGGAGGTGAGTCTTGCACATGCGCTACAATGACCGCGAGCCGATCTATTTGCAGATTATGAACGAGATTATAACCCAAATCGCTCTTGGTAGCCTGACTCCGGGCATGCAGCTGCCTACCATAAAAGAACAGGCGGCCATCATGCGCGTTAACCCCAACACTGTCGCGAGAGTGTATGCCTTGCTCGAGCAGGAAGGGGTCATCACCAAGCAAAAAGGGCTCGGCACATTTGTAAACACGAGCACGACTTTAGCTAAGAGCTTAGAGCGCAAGCTTGCGGAGACCACCACATCTCGTTTTGTGAGCGAAATGTCACGGCTAGGGCTCAATAGGGCAGAAATCGAGGAGCATCTTCGGCAGTTCTTGACCCGTCACTAGGCCCCCGGTTGTTTAATGGGTTTCAATATATAAAGGAGTGAGTTGTGTGAGTGAAATTCTGACGGCATCGAACCTCATCAAGCGGTACGGCGCGGTAGTAGCCCTTAACGGCATGACGTGCCGTTTCCAGCACGGTAAAATCTATGGTTTGCTTGGTCCTAACGCCAGCGGCAAGACAACCTTCATGAAGATCTGTGCTGCCCTGACTATGCTCTACGGAGGGCAGGTGTTGATTGACGGCGTTAAGCCTGGGCTCGCGACCAAGGCAAAGGTGGCTTACCTACCGGACGGGAACTATTTTCCAGAGTGGATGCATGTCGGAGATGCGGTCGATTTCTTCACCGATTTCTTCACCGACTTTGACCGCACTAAGGCTGAGCACCTACTGCGCGAACTGGAACTTGAAAAGCACACGTTGGCCGCTACCCTCTCTAAGGGGATGATGGCCCGCCTTAAGCTCGCGGTAGTACTTTCGCGTCGCGCCCGCCTCTTCTTGCTTGACGAGGCCTTTGACGGGGTTGACCCGGTCACGCGCGAGAAGATTGTCGACATCATTCTTGATACTTTCGATCCACAAAGCACCATTGTTCTCGCCACGCACCACATTGACTATGTCGATAAATTACTGGACGACGTTAAGTTCCTCAGGCGCGGCGAAATAATCCGCGAGTTTGCCGCCGACGAGATTCGGCAAAGCACCGGCAAGTCGATCGGGGAGTATTACCTAGAGGTTTTTCGCCATGAAAAAGCTCATTGAGTGGCAGTTCCGTGCGTACCGCAGCGGCGCAGCTTTGGTTTATCTCGCGCTTTTTACGGTAGCTTGTGTAGCCGCGTGGATGAGCTACGCTCTACTTAATGTGCCAGCACAACTTGTTGTTGGGGTGTGTCGCATAGTGCTGTGGGGGAGTTTGGGTGGTGTTTTCACAATCCAATATATCCCCTACTTAAGACTGAAAGGGCTAGGGGTAGACACTGACACGCTACCCCTGCACGTTCCGCTGCCGCAGAGAAAGCAACTGTTTGCGAAGCTTTTGGCGATCTTGCCGCTCTTGGCAGCGTACATTGCCCTGAACACAGTGATGTTCCATACACTACCCTCAGACTTGCCTCAGCTGGCAGACCTAAACCCACAACGGGCTGCAGTTAGAGCAACATTTTACATTACTGGAGCCGCACTTTTAATGAGCGCGTTAGTTGTGCGTACGCTGCTACGAGGCGCTGTGGCATTACCAAAAGGCTTGCGCGGGCTGGAAAGACTGCCAAAATGGCACGCTGGGCTTAATTTCGCGGCAGACTCTGCCTTACTGCTCTGCTTTGCTCTGCTAGGAGGCTTAATCGGACTTATCGGCGCTGTTGGTATCTCTGACGCTCTACGGGCGGCAATTTCCGCCACCAGCGGCATTGCCTTGACCTACGCTAATGGATACTTGCTCGAACACTATACCCCGCAATTGGAGTTTCTATAATGCGATGCGGCGAAGGGAGAAATGATCTGTGGGAGCAATAATGAAGTATTCTGTGCTTGCCGTTGCCCATAAGCTGCGGCTGTTGCTCATTTATCTAGTGTTGAGCATGGCTTCTCATTTAGTTTTGCCTAGTGACGCAGCTAATCCACCGACCATAATTACACTCTGGTGGATGATGTCATGGGTCGTTGTGCCATTTACGCTATTGGATGTGGTGGTGGTCAAAGGCGGGCAGCTGTTGGGCACGATGTACCAGCAAGTACCTCGTAAGTCGGTCTATTTTCTGGTGGGGCACTTTGCCGTGGCGTTTGCCTGTGTTTGGCTGTTTTTTATGGCCTACACTTCTTTTGCCGGGTTTGCCTCTCGTTTAATGCCAGACGGCCTTAATGCTCTTGTTGCGCTTAACATCCTCAGCGTTAGCATATATGCGACAGCCCTTGGTCTCACGTTGGTAAGCTGGCTCTTCGTTCTAGGTGTGCGCAAAGAACGGTGGCCAAAGGTTGTCGCCGTAGTCAGCGTGTCTGTTGCTCTGTATTTGCTGGCCTTTCACGTTGGCCCGGGGGTACTTGCGTTAGGCGAGCTTTTTCTATCCCCTGCATTCAGCCTACCCGAAGGCTATGCACCTGTCACGGGCGACTTAGTGTTGCACACACCTTGGGCGCAGACTAGGGCCCACCTAACACAAACAATCGCCATACTCCTGCTGCAAGGCTGTATACTCACGTATCTGTTAAGTGGCAGATTTGATGTGGCCTAAGTGTCGGCGATGCGTTTAGCGTACGGCTTACGGCGTACGGTTTACAGCGAACCACTAACAGCGGAAAGCCGAAAGCAGTAGGCGCGGAGCAAGTAACACCCTTGCAAGCAGGAGGTGACCTATGTGATATCTTTCTCCATAGAGCAGCTAGAGATAGCTCATAGCCACTGCAGTCACCATCGCGAGCACACCCTGTCTAGTGAACGCTGTGGATGGTTTTACTGCTTTCGCTCTCACATACTAAGACGCCAGACAAGAGCTTTTGTCTGAAAAGGTATCGTTAGTCGCCTGCACAGTTGGGGACAGCGATATCTTTCTGTGTTAAAATAAACTGGAGGAAGATTTTGCATTAGTATCACTATTGGCAGTATTGCAAGGGGGATATGATGAAATCAAGGATCAAACTCGATGACTATTACTCGCTCCTTACCCCGAGCCAGCAGCAAGTGTCGCTGGATGGGCGCTATGTGGCCTACGTACTGCAGGGGTTCCGCAAAAAGGAAAACGACCGCTACCAAAACCTTTGGCTGGTGGAGACAGATGGCAGCAGCCCGCCGCATCGCCTAACGCGAGGCGCAACCAAAGATAGCGCGCCGGCGTGGTCACCGTGTGGCCGTTACTTGGCGTTTATCTCTACGCGCCCGCACGAATTAGAGGTCGCGAGCGCCTTAGCCGAGGCAGAGGCGAACGACGAAAGAAAAAAGGGTGGCAAGGGCGGCGATGATAAGCCGCGCCCGCAGCTTTGGGTGCTCGATATGCGCTATGGCGGCGAACCGCGTCAGATTACGTGGCGCGAAGAAGGGATAATCGAATTTGACTGGTCACCGTGCAGTAAGCAAATCGTCTTCGCCTCGCGCGATCCCGACGAAAAACAGCAGGCCTACCTAAAGAGCATTCGCGGCAAGGACAAGGACGGTGAAAAGGGACCGTTAGTAATCGATCGCATGCAGCACAAGCACGATGAAGAAGGCTACCTCGATGACGTTAAGGCGCATCTTTTCGTGGTGGAGCTAGAGTCGAGGCAGGCAATGCGCCTTACTGACGGTCCATGCAAAGAAACAGAGCCACGTTGGTCCCCCGACGGCCAATGGATTGCCTTTGTGTCTAACCGTACCGGTGATGCCGACAACAACCGAAGAAGCGACCTCTGGCTGATAAACCCAAGCGGAGACACGGCTCGCCGGCTCACTCACGGTGACGTAAACGCGAGCTGGCCACGCTGGTCACCCGATAGTCGCCGTTTAGCATTTGTCACCCCGTTGCAGCCGGAAAACGCCTATGTCCTGCGCCACCTCGCCGTAGTCGACGCTGACACGGCTGAGCTCGTGGGGGATTTAACAGTTTCTGTAGGGCAGGGATGGAGCGCAATTGGCGGGGTCGTACCTGATGTGGTTCAAGGCGGTGCGGCGGAGAGCGCGCGAGTCTACCCCATACCGCTAAAGCGCACCCCTTGGACCTTGCTGACGAAGGACCTAGACCGCCCGGTCGTAGGTGCTCCTGTCTGGGTGAACGAGCGCGAGCTTGTGGTTGCGGTGGGGGACAGAGGACAGACGCGCCTTGCCTTAGCCAGCCTTGATCACCCAACGAGAATCGTTCTGCCTGCTCTAGACCGCTATTCAGCTCTCGCAGGTCACATAACGCACGGCGGAGGACAGATTGCCTTTATACAGAGTAGCCCCGCTAGCGCGGGGGAGCTTTATACTATTACGCTGGACGCGCTTCGTAAAGCGACGCCAGAATCTAACTCGCTTGCGCTCACAAATCACAACACGTGGATTGCTGGGCGCGAGACAGCGCGCTATGAGCGCATCACTTACCCCAGTAGCGACGATGCGCAAATTGAAGCGCTCCTAGTATTGCCGCCAAACTTTGACCACAGGGCCGGGCGTGCTCCGCTTATGGTTAAGATACACGGCGGGCCCATGGCCTACGACAGCCCCGACTTTCGCTTTGACACCCAGTACTTTGCTGGTCAAGGCTATATCATCCTCTTGGTCAATTATCGCGGTTCTACGTCCTACGGCGAAGCGTTTTGCGAATCTATTCGCGGCGACTGGGGGCCGCGCGAGCACGACGACTTAATGCGCGGCGTGCAAGCCGTCATCGACCAAGGCTATGCCGATGAAAGCCGGCTCTACTGCACTGGTTTCTCACAGGGCGGCATTATGACCAATTGGGCGATCGGGCATACAGACCGCTTTAAGGCAGCAGTTAGCGAGCACGGCATGTGGGATTACGTAGCGGCATTTGGTACCGATGACTGTCACCTGTGGTGGCAGGACGACATCGGTGTGCCTTGGCAAAACGAAGCTCAGTACAGGAAGATGTCCCCAGCCTCGGGGCTCATGAACATCAAGACACCTCTGCTCATTACCGCAGGCGAGCTAGATTGGCGCTGCCCGTTAAGTCAAGCCGAACAGCTCTATGTCTCACTCAAGAAGCGCGGCGTGCCAACACAGCTAGTCATCTACCAAGGCGAGCGCCACGCCATTACGGCCCCTAAACGCGCAATCGATCGCATAGAACGCATACTGAAGTGGTGTGAGTAACGCTGGAATGCGTGGAACGCGGGGGACGGTTCGTTTTGTAACGTCGCCCAAAGCGCAACGAAAACGCTGGAGGTGCATATGAGGAAACGAGGCGGATTCGACCGCAACCAGTTGTTTGTGCCGACGTCGCTCGAGGAATACATTGCCGAAGACAACCCCGTGCGCCTAATCGACGCCGCAGTTGACGCGCTAGACCTCGCTGCGCTAGGGTTTGCTGAGCCCAAGGCCGCAGTGCGTCCGCCCTATTCCGCCCGTGACCTTGTCAAACTCTATGTCTAC
>QLUS01000101.1 GCA_018725535.1 Bacillota bacterium | reverse complement strand
CCCTATGATGCTGTCGTTATGCAGGAGTATGCCGAACAGGTACACTCCGACACCGTTATGGTAACGCGCCCGGTTGCTCCCGGCGAAAACGTTATGGATGTGGGAGAAGACGTAGAAGAAGGGACGACGCTAGTTGCCGCAGGCGAATGCCTGTCTCCCTCCAGCGTTGCGGTGTTGGCTACACAGGGGGTCACTAGCGTCCAAGTAAAGTCGTTTAAGGTTGGCATTATAGCGACCGGGGATGAAGTGGTTCCCATCGAGCGGATGCCGCAGGCGGGGCAAATTAGGGACTGTAATTCTCCATATCTCACTTCTCTTTTTGCGAGTCGCGGTCTTACGCCCGTTTATCTAGGTATCATCCGCGACGACGAAGCGTGGCTTGCAGAGGCCTTAGCTCGCGGTCTCGCCGAGTGTGATGCTCTGGTGCTGTCGGGCGGGAGCTCAGCCGGAGCTTTAGACTTCACCACTAAGGCTATACTGCGGTTACCGTCGGCAGAAGTCTTAGTGCATGGGTTAGCGGTGAAGCCAGGAAAGCCAACCGTGTTGGCAACTGCCTCCGGCAAGTTAGTCGTAGGTCTTCCGGGGCACCCCCTCTCCTGCGCTGTCATTGCTCACAAAGTAGCTTGGCCTCTTCTCTGCCAAGCAGCCGGGTTTGTACTCCCTGCAGAGTGGGAGAGCATAGCCTTGCTCAGCCGGGCGGTGTCGAGCGTCCCCGGCCGGAGGGATTTTATACCGGTAAGTTTAGCGTATGGGGTTGCCACGCCGTTACTCTCGAAATCGGCAGCCATACAAGTGCTCTCGCTCGCGCAAGGACTGCTTACCCTGCCGGAGGAATGCGAAGGTCTAAACGCCGGAGCACGCATAGCCGTAGAAATTTGGAGGTGATTAGGTGCGGCAACATTTCTTAGAGAGCATTTCCCTATCTGAGGCTGAACGCCGGATTATAACAGAGTTTGGTGGGGTAATGCGGGAGGAAGTAGTCCCGGCACAAGCAGCGCTGGGTAGAGTTACAGCGCAGCCGGTTTTCGCTAAGATGTCTTCACCGCACTATGCTTCCGCTGCTATGGATGGCATTGCCGTGCGGGCCGGTGACACTAAAGGGGCGAGACCCGGGCGACCGATTAGACTCCTGCTAGGGCAGGGGTATGTGCCGGTGGACACAGGGGACGCTTTGCCGGAAGGTCGAGATGCCGTGATCATGATTGAGCAGGTCGTACTCGAAGGGGATGAGGCCCTGATTGAGCTCGCCGTGCCTGCTTGGCAGCACGTGCGTCCGGTGGGGGAGGACATCGTGGCGACCGACCTCCTCTTGCCGCGCTACCACCAAGTGACTGCGGTAGATATTGGCGCTATGTTGGCAGCAGGAGTGCTGGAGCTATCTGTGTTAGGGAAGCTACACGCAGTTGTAATACCTACAGGGGATGAGCTGATTGCCCCAATATATGGGGCGACACTTAGGGCCGGCGAGATTGTGGAGTTTAACTCAAGTATTATCGCGGCTACGCTTAAGGAGTGGGGCGTTGATTGCCTAGTAACCGCACCGGTTAGGGATGACCGTGCCTTGCTGATCGAGGCGATAAAGCGAGCTCTGTGCGCGGGAGACTTAGTACTGGTTATTGCCGGCACCTCCACGGGGCGCGGGGACCATACGGCCGACGTAGTGGCGGAGCTAGGGGAGTTGCTGTTTCACGGTGTGGCTATGCGACCCGGCAAGCCTGTGTTGGTGGGGCGCATAGGAGATGTCCCAGTGTTTGGGCTGCCTGGGTACCCGGTCAGCGCGGCATTGTGCCTGCATATGCTCGTAAAGCCACTTGTCTTTGCTCGCTTCCGTCAGCCGCTGCCACAAGAGCCGACTATAGGTGGTGTGCTAAGTCGACGTCTGGTATCGGGCTTTGGCGTAGAGGAGTTTGTACGTGTACAAGTAGGGCAGGTAAATGAGCGCACGATTGTAACCCCGCTCGGGAGGGGTGCGGGAGCAGTTACTTCGCTGGTCAAGGCAGACGGTTATGTGCGTGTTCCCCACACTACGGAGGGCTTTGCTGAAGGTGAGGAGGTCGCGGTCAAGCTATGGCGTCCGTGGACTGAAATTGCCTCACGTTTGGTTTGCAGCGGCAGCCACGACGTGATTCTCGACGTGCTCGCTGATATTTTGAAAACCAAGCATAACTTCAGTTTCGCTTCCAGCCATGTAGGCAGTCTGGCGGGGTTGATGGCTCTAAGCCGCAATCTCTGTCACTGCGCAACCACGCACCTCTTGGATGAAGAAACCGGAGTCTATAATATCCCTATTATCAAGAGGCTGATGCCCGACCGAGATCTGCTCTTGGTCAATGTCGTGAAGCGTTGGCAGGGCTTCATGGTGAGGCCCGGTTTGGCGAGGGAAATCACGTCCTGGCGCGACTTGGGTCGCTGCAGGTTCGTAAACCGCCAAAGCGGCTCCGGTACGCGTGTGCTCCTCGACTATCACTTGCAGCGGGAAGGCATAGACCCAAGCGCAATCGCGGGCTACGAGCGCGAGGAGACCACTCACCTTGCGGTTGCCTGCGCAGTAAGCGCGAAAGAGGCAGAGGTGGGGCTTGGCATTAAGGCGGCGGCGGGGGCTTTTGGCCTAAGCTTCATTCCCTTGTGCCTTGAGAACTACGATCTCTTGGTGCCAAGCGCTTTGCTTAAGGATGAGCGCGTGGTGGCGCTCCTTAGCGTGCTTGGGTCGCGTCGCTTTATCGAGGCGATGGCGCAGTTAGGTCTCGAAGGGTATGACACCGGCACTTCGGGTCAGGTAGTGTGGCGAAGCCATGCGTGATGCACAGGGTCGAACTATCGACTATCTCAGGCTTTCTCTGACACCGGAATGCAATTTGCGCTGCCGTTACTGCTCTAAAGAAGGACAGCCGCAACAACAGAGCCCGATGGACTTGAGCGACCTCGTGTTCCTAGTAAGTGTGGCCGTTGAGCTTGGCATTCGCCGTGTGCGCTTGACGGGCGGCGAGCCACTGCTTAGACCGGACTTACTGGAACTAATTGCTGCTTTGCGCAACTTGGCCCATGTGACGGAAGTCACGCTGACTACAAACGGGCATCTGCTCCTGGCAAAGGCCGCGAACCTAAAGCAGGCGGGGCTAACGCGCGTGAATGTCAGCCTAGACTCACTGCGTCCGGAGCGCTATCGCTATCTGACACGCGGGGGGGAATTAAGCGAGGTGCTAGCCGGTGTTGCTGCGGCCATGCAGGCGGGGCTTACCCCGGTAAAAGTAAACTGCGTAGTTATCGGCGGTATCAACGATGATGAGCTAACGGATTTTGCCGTGCTTACTTATGCAGAGCCTCTGTCCGTGCGCTTTATTGAGCTTATGCCGCTAGGAGTGGCGGAGGCCTGGCCAAGCGCGCGCTTTGTGTCGGTTAAGGCTATGCAGGCAAGCCTAGGTCCCCTAGAGCAGGCAGTAGAAGTAGGTGCAGGACCGGCCGCCGTGTATCGCCTGCCTAACGCCTTAGGCACGATTGGGTTTATCAGTGGGAACAGCGAGCACTTTTGTGCCGCCTGCAATCGCCTGCGCGTGACAGCGCGCGGTACCTTGCGCCCATGCCTGTTCTCTGAGAGAGAGTTAGACGTGTTGGCGGCGGTTAAAAGGCGAGACCGGTGCGCGGTGGCAGTTATTGTGCAGCAGGCTGTCAGCGCTAAGGAACCGCGGGAAGTTGCTCTTGCGGACACCCGCATGGCAGAGATAGGGGGATAACATTTGTTAACTCATCTTGACCAACAAGGTCGCGCGCGTATGGTTGACGTTTCGGGCAAGCCCACGACCCTCCGCGTCGCGCGGGCGCGCGGCGTGGTGGTAATGCAGGCGACTACTTTGGATCTAGTTTTGCAGGGTCAAATACCCAAGGGAGATGTACTAGCTGCCATGCGTATAGCAGGTATCATGGCCGCTAAGAAGACGTGGGAGCTTCTACCACTCTGTCATCCCCTACAGCTTAAAGAAGCTAGGATAGAAATAAACACAGACGCGCCGGGGGAACTTGAAGTCTTGGCTCAAGTTTCGGCTATTGATTGCACAGGCGTAGAGATGGAGGCGCTCACTGCGGTTACGGTAGCAGCTCTCACGGCCATCGACATGTGTAAGGCCAGTGACCCGCGCATGGTTATCAAGCACATTCATCTCCTTGACAAGACGGGGGGACAGAGCGGGGATTTCCATTGGGAGGCAAGCGAGAGTGAGGGCTAGAGTAGTTGCGGTCAGTGTCAGCGTAGAAAAGGGTACAAGGAAGACCCCTGTAGAGCAGGTCACGCTGCGGGCGGGGTTAGGTGTAGAGGGCGACGCGCATGCCGGGCACAATCATCGCCAGGTTAGTCTCCTTCCCCTAGAAAGCATTGCAGAGATGCAGAAGCTAGGTCTGTCGGTGGGGCCGGGGGACTTTGCTGAGAATATCACTACGCAAGGCCTAGCCTTAGCGAGACTGCCGTTAGGTACACGTCTGACAGCAGACTCTCTGGTGCTCAGCATTACTCAAGTGGGGAAAGTGTGTCACGAGCGCTGCGCCATATACTATCAGGCAGGGGACTGTGTGATGCCTAGGGAAGGCGTTTTTGCCGAAGTCTTAAGAGACGGCGTTATGGCTAGTGGGATGTCCCTAACCGTTTGGCCGCATTTTCGCGTCTTGGTCATCACCTTAAGCGACAGGTGCTCGCGTGGGGAGCAAGTCGACGAAAGCGGCAGAGTGCTGGCAGACGAGTTTGCGCTGCTTGGTGCACTTGTGACAAAAGTACTGCTGCCGGATGACTTTACTTTGCTCCGCGACCTCCTCATTACGACTTGCGACGCGAACCGCGCTGACCTCATTGTTACTACCGGCGGCACAGGTTTGTCGCTGCGCGATATTACGCCCGAGGCGACGCGCGCGAGTATAGAACGAGAAGTCCTAGGCTTAGCTGAAGCCATGCGTATGCGAAGTCTAACCATCACACCCCATGCAATGTTAAGCCGAGCTGTAGCGGGTACGCGCAAACAGACACTGATCGTCAACCTCCCGGGCAGCGCTAAGGGTGCCATCGAGTGTCTGCAGGTTTTCTTGCCTGCCCTGCCACATGCCTTGGAAGTTTTGTCTGGAGTCACGCTGGACTGCGGGCGGTAAAACATAAAACAAGGCTCCGTCAGACTGTGTCACGGAGACAACTCTCCATGGTGAAGGATTGCTAATTGCCGTTGGGATCAATGCAGTTGCAGTGCCTGAAGCTGGTTTTGATGACATCATGGCGGTTATGAGCTTGCCGGAGAAGTATCGTCAAAAGCTTCGTACATCAAATGGGCTGGAACGCCGGAGTGAAGAGATTCGTCGCAGAGACCGGGTCATCAGGATTTATTCTAATGGGTTATGACATTTTTTGGCAGACAATCAAGGCAGTTACCTATGTCGTTTGTCGTTTCCTTGCCATTCTTTTTTCAGCCATTATTAGCGCCTCCAATGCCTAATTAAAGTTATGCTACCTCATAACCTTATCCAATAACGCCGCATAGCTGTCGACTACGTCATACACAACTGAATCCGTGC
>QLUS01000100.1 GCA_018725535.1 Bacillota bacterium | reverse complement strand
CGTCCCTACTGCTTCCAGTCGATGGGGGGTTGGCCGGTCTCAAGGAGGAAGGTGTTGGCGCGGGAAAAGTGGCGGCAGCCAAAGAAGCCGCGATGGGCAGAGAGAGGACTTGGGTGTGGGGCTCTAAGCACCAAATGGTGAGGGTTGGTCACGAGCCTGCCTTTGGTTTGAGCATATTTCCCCCACAAGAGAAAGACTACAGGCTGGGGCTTCTCGTTTAACAGCTCCACCACGCGGTCGGTGAACTGCTCCCATCCCCGCTCTGCGTGCGAGGCTGCGGCGTTGGCACGCACTGTCAACACGGCATTAAGCATGAGCACTCCCTGTTTGGCCCATGCTTCCAAGCAGCCGTGATTGGGCAGCTCGCAGCGCAGGTCAGCCTGTAATTCCTGCAAAATGTTCCGCAGCGAAGGCGGCAGTGGCACCCCAACGGGGACGGAAAACGCGAACCCATGGGCCTGCCCGTCGCCATGGTATGGGTCTTGCCCAAGCAAAACGACCTTTGTCGCTTGAAAGGAGGTAGTCCGCAAAGCCGCGTAGATTTCGACGGCGGGTGGGAAGACCGTCGCCTGACGGTACTCCTGCTTGAGAAACGATCTTAAGCGCAAATAATAGTCCTTCGAAAACTCCTCCTGCAGCAATTTATCCCAGTCGTTCCCAAACTTTAACATCCGCGTGCACACCTTTCGCTTGACAAGCCTTATATTTAACCTATCATAAACAGCAGAGGCATTCCAGAAGAGAGGTGAACTGTTTGCGGAAACACCATGCCATAGGAGTCTGCCTTGGTGCTTCTAACATCAAGGTGGTAGTGGGCGAAAGCGAGGCCGGGCGCTTCACCCCGCTTAGGCAAATTGTTAGCCCACATAACGGCAATGCCCGCAGTGTCCTGCAAGAGCTGTTAACAGGGATCGCTAGGCCGGAGTCTCGGTTGGCGGTAACAGGGCATAAGTTAAAGGATCATGTGCGGCTGCCTAGCATCTCTGAACTTGAGGCGACCGAATTGGCGCTCGCTTACCTGAGAAATAAGCTCCCTGCGGTAGACGCAATCGTCAGCGCTGGCGGCGAAAACGTGATTGTCTATGAGCTAGACAAAGAGCACAAGGTCGTGGCGGTATATACAGGAAACAAGTGCGCCTCAGGAACTGGAGAATTCTTTTTGCAGCAAATTCGCCGCATGAACCTAAGTCCCGAGGTCGCACAAGCCCTAGCCGTAGCAGGGCAAGACGCACCGTATAAGATTTCCGCACGCTGCTCGGTGTTTAGTAAGAGCGACTGCACTCACGCCCTCAACAAAGGCACGCCCAAGGAACGCGTAGTGGCAGGCTTGTGTCACATGGTAGCGACAAAGATTGCCGAGCTGCTAAAGAGTGCCGGTGCCCGCAGCGTTCTCTTGGCGGGCGGAACGGCTAGGAATCAAGCGGTGATAGACCACTTAACAAGTGATGGCTTCTCGGTCGCGACCCTAGAATTTGGTGAGACACTTGAGGCTTTAGGGGCAGCACTGTGGGCTGTCGATAACGGGGGCAGCATCGACACGCGTAGCCTTTTTGTGCAAGGCGCTTCGGCTTTTGAATTTCTCGCCCCGCTGTCAGAATACGCTGACCAAGTCGTCTTTAAGGAACATGCTTGGGGCCAAGCTGATGCTCTCGACACATGTATTTTGGGACTAGATGCCGGTTCTACCACCACTAAGGCGGTTTTAATGCGCGTACCCGACCGGACAATTGTTGCCGGCGCTTATTTGCGCACTAATGGCGACCCTGTCGCCGCATCGCGCCAGTGTTACCGTAGCCTAATATCACAGGTACCTACGGGAGTAAAGATTATTGGGCTTGGCGTCACAGGCTCAGGTAGACAAATAGTTGGGCTACATGCCAACACGCGGGGCATCGTCAATGAGATTATCGCCCATAACACTGCCGCCGTCTACTTCGACCCAGAGGTTGACACCATCTTTGAAATCGGTGGGCAAGACGCCAAGTACACCTACACCACAGGAGGCGTACCTGCGGACTACGCGATGAACGAAGCCTGCTCGGCGGGTACCGGATCTTTCCTAGAGGAAGCGGCGCGCGAATCCCTCTCTGTCGCTACGGAGGAGATTGCCGCCTACGCCTTAAGAGGTGGAAAACCGCCTAACTTTAACGACCAGTGCGCCGCCTTTATCGGCAGCGACATTAAAACATCCATTCAAGAAGGCATTTCCCACGACGACATCGCTGCCGGGCTGGTGTATGCCATTTGCCTCAACTATCTTAACCGCGTCAAAGGCAGCCGCAAAGTGGGCAAAAAGATCTTTATGCAGGGCGGCGTCTGCTACAACCGTGCGGTGCCGCTGGCGATGGCAGCGCTTACCAAACGCCGGATTATTGTCCCCCCAGACCCTGGTCTGATGGGCGCATTTGGCGTGGCGCTGGAAGTTCAGGCCAAGCTCGAAACCGGACTACTCGCCGCTGCGAATTTTAACCTTGAGCAATTAGCACAACGCGACGTTGCTTACGGACGCTCCTTTATTTGTCAAGGCGGCACCACACGCTGCGACCGCAAATGCAAAATTGCCCTTATCTCAATTGACGGGCAGACATATCCTTTTGGCGGCGCCTGCAACAAATACTACAACGAACGCGTAAAACAGCACCCTGACGTGGCGGCGGTGGACTTAGTAGCTGCCCGCGAAGAACTGCTGTATAACCGCCCGCTGTGCCCGGAAAATCCAAACGGTAAGACCGTAGGTGTAAGTACCGCCCTGATGACAAACAACCTCTACCCGCTCTACCACGCCTTCTTAACTCGCCTTGGCTTTAGCATAATGCTAGGGGACGAGTTAGACGCCGCAGGTATTGAACGCCGGCGAGCGCCCTTCTGCTACCCCGTAGATATGGCGCACGGGTTGTTTATGAACCTCGTGTCTAAGGCTCCAGACTATATTTTACTGCCGCATGTGCGCGCAACTCCAGTGGTGAACGGGGCCTTACCCAGCACCACCTGCCCGCTGATTCAGGGCGAACCCTATGTGCTGCGCCGCACCTTTAAGGCTGAGCTCAAGGGGATTCATCTGCTAACGCCGGTACTGAATATGCCCCATTCCTACAGCGAGGCAGAAGATGCCTTTCTCGGGGTAGGCAAAGCACTGGGTGCCACAGAATTGGCTACGCGCGAGGCTTTTCTAGCTGCGGTTAAAGCCCAGGACCTTTTTCTAGCTGAACTAAGGCGCCTAGGCCAGGCAGCGCTAGAACGTGCGGCAACACTACAGCGTCCGACGGTGATGCTTTTTGGACGCGCATACAACGCGCTCGCGGCGATGGCCAATATGGGGATCCCAGGCAAGTTCGCCTCGCGCAGCATTTTAACTTTGCCCTTTGACTGCCTCGATACCGACAGTGAACCGGCTGTGGCCAGTATGCACTGGGCTGCAGGCCAGAGTATCCTCAAAGCTGCACGGAAGATTAAAGACATGCCGAACATCTTTGGCTGCTTTATTACTAACTTTAGCTGTGGCCCCGACTCCTTTATGCTTAACTTTTTCCGCGACGAAATGGGAGACAAGCCGTCACTGACGCTAGAGCTTGACAGCCATACAGCGGATGCGGGGATTGACACGCGCATCGAGGCGTTTCTCGATATAGCGCAGGGGTATATGCAAAAAGCGAAGCGAAGCGAGACGGCGGCGACACAGCCTGTGTTTAGGCCCGCCGAAGTACTGCTTGGGCGGCAGGGACGGCGGCGCTACCGCACTTCGCAGGGAGAGGAAGTTCCGCTTGACGACGGCCGCGTTAGGCTCCTCATCCCCTCGATGGGTGAGTTCGGGGCTCGCCTGATGGCGGCAACCTTCCGCTATGCTGGCATCAGAGCCATCCCGCTTCCTCCCCCAAGTGACGTCGACCTGCAGCGTGGCAAAGAATATTCAACCTGTAAAGAGTGCCTGCCCCTAATGCTAACCATGGGCTCACTCTACAACTACCTTGACAAGCGGGACGAAAAAGAGCTCACCATTTACTTTATGCCAAGTACGGGCGGCAGCTGCCGCTTTGCCCAATATAGCGTGCTAACGCGTAATCTAATTCAAAAGCAGCGCATCGAAAACCTTGCTGTCATGTCCCTCACTTCCCAGAACAGCTACGGCGGGCTCGGCATAGGGCTTACCCTACGCGGGCTCTGGGCAGCGACCATTTCTGACGTCTACGACGAAATCCGGGCTGCGGCCACCACTTTGGCCAAAGACAAAGCTGCAGCACAGCCGGTACTTGCACAAGTAGAGGCGCTGCTAGAGGAAGCCATAGCCACCGCTACTTGGGCAGGTATAAAGAAGGGCCTTTGGTCAGCGGTCGCCTTGCTTAAGTCAATCCCACTCCACACGCCACTCGCGCAGGCCCCGAAGGTCGCCATCATTGGCGAAATCTACGTGCGCCGTGACGGTTTCTCGCAGCGCTACCTCGTGGAACAACTTGCCGAAAAAGGCGTAGTGGCCTTAATGGCACCGATTGCGGAATGGGTCTATTACACCAACTACCTCGCCAAACACGGTCTACGCGGCAAGACTAACTTACTTAAGCGCATTAGCTGTAGCGGCAAAGCTTGGGCGATGGAGCGCTACGAGAAGGCGATTAAGGACATTCTCGTGCAATCTGGGCTCTATGACTACCATTTACTAGACATCAGCCATCTAATCGAAAGTGTGTCCGATTTGATTAACCCCGAGCTAACCGGCGAAGCCATTCTCACCCTTTCCTGCGCCTTAAACGACATCATCGACCGCGTCGACGGGGTTGTCTCCATCGGCCCCTTTGGCTGTATGCCCGCGCGCATTGCCGAGGCCATGATTAAGCAGACTATCGACGTGGAGAAGCCGCGCATCACTTCCGACCAAGACTTAACGCGTGAGATTATGGCCAAACACCCGCATTTGCCGTTTATCAGCATCGAGAGCGACGGTAGCCCCTTCCCGCCAGTAGTTGCTGCTTCTCTCGAGAGTTTTGTACTGCAAAGCAAGCGCGTGCACAGGACGCGGCAGAGCCTAAGGTTAGGTTAGGAACAACCTGTGGTACTGCCGCAGTCTAAGCACACCTTGCATGTGCCGTTTAGCACCATGCGAAAGCTAGAGCAGTGGTGGCAAGTGGCGTGGTAAAGCTTGATGCCGTTAGCCTTCGCCTCCGTGATCATGTCTGCCGTCGCTGCTAGCGGCGCATCCGTCCCTTGAGCCAGAGTGAAAACCTCTGGCTTTACTTGTACCCGCATAAAGTCGCCTAGCTCTATTTCAATGACTTTGGAAATTAAGTCGGAGATCGAACTGGCGAACTTAATATGCGGGTGCCGCGATACAAGGCCATGCGGCTCATACTTCTGACCGCGCAGCATACGGGCTATATTCTCGGCGGGGATGTTGTACTGCAGCATCACTGAAATAGTCTTGGACAACGAGTTAAGCAACCCCGTGATTAAACTGCCCTCACGGTCGGTTGTCATATAAATCTCGGCAATGCGCCCCTCCGGGTTCCGGTTGACGGTGATGTAAAGCTTCACGTCTTCGATTTGCGCGGCATGCGTACGCCCAGCTCTAATGCCGGCTAGCT
>QLUS01000010.1 GCA_018725535.1 Bacillota bacterium | reverse complement strand
TGACTCACCTGTCGATGGGTATGAGCTCGGATTACGAACTCGCTCTAGATGAGGGTGCCACCATGTTAAGGATAGGCAGCGCCATTTTTTCGAATCTGCTGGATAATGGGGGAAAGCAAGATGGCAAATAAAAATCTATGGAAAAGAACCTTGGACCTCTTCGGTTTTGACACTGACGAGGATGAGGAGCTACGCGAGGAACAGGCTGACCCGTACGACCAGGCGGTGGTGCCTAATCGGCGTCCGCAGCAAGTTGTCGACCTCAATAAGCGTCAGCAACTGCGCGTAGTAGTGATCCAACCGCGCAGCTTTGATGACGTGCCGAGTGTCGTAGAACACATTAAGGCTAAGCGGCCAATCATCCTGAATCTTGACGTTTGTGAGCAAAAGTGCCGCCAACGTGTGCTTGACTTTATGTCCGGGGCAACATACGGCTCAGGCGGCAGAATACAGAAGGTGAGCGAGTGGATTTTCCTCTCTGCTCCCGCCACTGTGCAGATTGACAATGTGACGGGTGAGGTGTATGAAGAGGAGGTACCTATCCCTGGCAAGCGCGTCGTCATGAAGAAGGGGGACTAACATGCAGCAAGTGTTTTCAATAGTGTACGAGGTTTTCTACTGGCTGATGCTGTTTAGAATGTTTGCTTCTTTTATGCCCATAGACACCAACCGCCCCCCGTTAAGCTACATCTATGTGCTCACTGAGCCCTTACTCGCACCCGTGCGCAGAGCTTTTGGCCTAGTGCGCCTAGGCAACGTTCGTCTTGATGTCTCACCGATTGTCGTTCTGTTGCTGGCCAGCATCTTAAGGCAATTATTGGGGTATCTATAAGGGAGGGTCAATTATGGCGTTAACACCGCAAGAGATCAACAAGAAAGAGTTTAAGCGCACTATGAGGGGATACCACACGGAGGAAGTTGATGACTTTCTTGATCAAGTTACCCGTGACTACGAAGGTAGCCTGCGTGAGCTATCCACGAGTCGTGAGCAAGTAGCCAAACTAGAAGACAAACTAGCACACTACTACAAATTAGAACAGACCCTGCACGGGGCTTTAGTAGTAGCACAGGAGACGGCCGAAGAAGTGAAGAACTCGGCGCGCAGGGAAGCTCAACTGCTAGTTAAAGAGGCCGAGATGCGGGCGGAAAAGATTGTGGAAGAGGCGATTGCCAAATCGCGTAAAATGGCAAGCGAGTACCAAGAAGTACAAAAGCAAGCCGAGATCTTCCGTGGTCGCCTGCGCGCGTTACTGCAAGCTCAACTAGAGATGGTTAGCGCCAGCGATTGGGACAGGTTAAACCAGTAAAATGCGTGTTATCGGCATTTTGGGCGGCATGGGGCCGCAAGCCACCCTTGATCTCTACCAGAAGGTACTTCAATTCACCCCCGCAACCAGAGATCAAGACCATCTGCAGGTACTGATCTGGTCTGACCCTCATATTCCCGATCGCACCGCCGCCATCCTTTACGGTGGGGAGGATCCCTCCTACGCTTTGTGTGCGGGGACTGCGAGACTCGTGAAGGGAGGTGCGGAGTGCATAGGCATCCCCTGTAACACAGCGCACTACTACCTTGACGCCATTCGACGGGCAGCAGCAGGTGTGCCGGTACTAGACATGATTGAGCTGACAGCAAGGTCGGCGAGAACCCAACTCGATGCAGATGCTGTGGTAGCCATCACCGCGACTCGGGCTACGCTCGCTACCGGGCTCTACAACAAAGCTTTGACATTGCACGGACTTAAGGCAATGGTCCCCTCTCCAGCAGAACAGGAGATCATTGATGACCTCATTTTTGGACCACGCGGAGTTAAGGCAGGGTTTGTGGATGAGAACAACTGCAGGCGTTTCCAGGCGGTGTGTTCGCGTTTGTTCTCATCCGGTGCGGAGGCGGTGCTGGCCGCTTGCACGGAACTCCCATTGCTGGCTCATGCCGCGTCCTCGGTGCTTCCGATTATCGACCCTACGTCTGTCTTAGCTCAAGCCCTGGTTAACTTTGGGCTAGCGGACATGGCCGCCGGGAGAGGCGGGTAATATCTATGGCTAAGAGGGGGACGAATGGACGAACAGGCACATAAAGCATCAGCCGATAGCATGCGCGCTTTCGCCATGTCGCTGGAGCGTGCGAAACTTGCGGATTATGTAGAGCTCATGAATAACCCGTGGCGTTTGATATGGCTGAATTTCCTTGCGGGCCTAGCGCGTGGGGTAGGAATAGCTATTGGTGGATCGCTCTTAGTCGGACTGCTGCTTTATTTGTTGTCGCAGATTGCGATCCTCAATTTACCTCTGATCAGCGATGTCATCGCGGAGATTGTACGGCTGGTGCAGATGCAGCTTAGGTAGCATGCTTCGCGCAGCTAACAGGAGGAAATTATGCTGCTTATTTTGGTTGCTGTAATGATCGTCATAGTAGACCAAGCCACAAAACATCTCGTCGTATCGCGCATCGCGTATGGCGAGACTTTGTCCTTAGTGCCAAACATCCTCAGTCTCACTCATGTTAGGAATTTTGGCGCGGCGTTTGGTTTGTTTTATCGCCAGAGAGTGCTGTTCTTTGGAGCCATGCTTATCCTAGTAGTCGCCGTGGTGGTGTTTTGGAAGGAAATTGTTCGGGTCGGGAGATGCGCCGTATGGGCGAGTGCCTGTGTCCTAGGAGGCGCTTTTGGCAATTTCCTCGATCGCATACGCCTTGGTTACGTCGTGGACTTCGTCGACGTGGGCTTTTGGCCGGTGTTTAATGTGGCTGACTCTGCGATTGTGGTAGGCACGGCTGTATTGTCTTATGCGATTTTGCGTGCGGAGCTAAGATGGCATCGACTCTAGTATCGCCTGCAGATGCCGCCAAGCGGCTAGACGTGTATGTAAGTGAGGTTGTTCCGGGCGTAACGCGCAGCGCGGCGCAGCGCCTGATTGCGTCAGGGTTAGTGACTGTGGACGGGCGCAGTGAGAGTAATAGTTATCGCCTGCGAGCAGGGCAGCATGTTACGGTGTCTTTGCCCGCAACCGAGGTAAGAGCGACAGCAATAGTCGCTGAGGCGTTGCCGTTAGTTATCGTCTATGAGGACAGCGATATTGTGGTTGTTGATAAACCGGCTGGCATAGTAGTGCATCCTGCAGCGGGACACCGTCAGGGGACCTTAGTTAACGCTCTTTTGCACCACGTACAAGATTTAGCTGGGATAAATGGCGAAGAACGCCCAGGCATTGTCCATAGACTAGACAAAAACACGTCCGGTCTCTTGGTTGTGGCCAAGCATACTGTGAGTCTTGTGCGCCTACAACATCAGCTTTCGTCTCGCCAAATGGGCCGGGAGTATGTGGCCATTGTACATGGCTGTCCCAAGCAAACTTCAGGTACAGTGAATGCCCCGATTGGACGACACTCGGCGCGGCGCAAAGAAATGGCAGTGGTGCCACACGGAAGGGCGGCTATTACCCACTACCAAGTAAAGGAGTGTTTAGGCGCGTATGCGGTTGTTACCTGTAAGCTAGAGACCGGACGCACGCATCAGATTCGCGTTCATCTCGCCTATCTCGGCTACCCCATTGTGGGTGATGAGGTCTATGGTCCGCGCAAAACGCCTTGGGAGCTTACCCGTCATATGCTGCACGCCGCTAGATTAAGATTGATACACCCTATAACCGGTGAGAGCATGGACTTCGCAAGTGAGCTGCCGCCGGAATTTAAGGCAATGCAGGTCAAGCTAAAAAACATTACTGGCCACAAGTAGGAGGTCTCGCGGAGGTGCAGGTAAAATGGAATTCAAACAAAAGGCGCTACTAATGGACGATAAGGCGATCGCGCGCGCTATCACGCGTATGGCCCACGAAATCATCGAACGCAACAAAGGTGTGGAGAATGTTGTGTTAATGGGGGTTAAGCGCCGAGGTGTGCCCTTGGCCGAGCGCCTCCGGGAGGCCATAGCGCGCATTGAAGGAACCTCAGTCGAGGTGGGTACGATAGATATCACTTTGTATCGCGACGACCTCACATCGATGCCCGACGCTTACGTGGCCAGCGGGGACCTGCCGCCTGTCGTAGGCAAAACCGTGGTGATCGTAGACGATGTACTATACACTGGCCGCACCGTGCGGGCTGCGCTTGACGCCTTGGTCGACCAGGGGCGGCCTAGCAGCGTGCAGTTAGCAGTGCTTATTGACCGAGGGCATCGGGAACTGCCGATTCGCGCTGACTACGTAGGCAAGAATGTGCCTACGTCTCGCCGGGAGCACATAGCTGTCGAGGTGCTGGAGGTTGACGGCAGTGATCAGGTGTTGCTGTTCGAGTCCTGCTGAGTGTCCTCAGGCGCAGTCGGTCGCTTGACATAGAGAGTACGCTGACGTTCATAGACGACGTAGCCTGGACGGGCATGGGGCGGACGCTTGACGAATTTCCGCAGAGTGTAATCCACAGGAACGTTAGCAGACGCTCGCAGCTTGCTGTAGTAAGCAGCTAGGTTGGCCGCATAGTGCAAGGTGGCTTCGGAAGGGGCCGCGGTGGCGTGGATAAGCACGTGGCTACCCGGCGCCTTTTGCACGTGCAGCCAACAATGTTCGGGGTGGGCTTCTCGCACCAACACATCGTTTTGCAGGTTAGTGCGGCCCACGGAGATACTCATGCCTTCCGGGCAAATGAATTTACGTGGGGCACTTGAGGCTGGTGCCTGTCGCTTAGCAGTTGTGGCGGCGGGCAGCAGCCTCATTGCGCACATTTCGGCCCCGATTTCCCGCAGCGTCGCCGTGTCAGGAGCGGTGTCGATGCTGTACAGTAAAGTCTCTAGGTAATCAAGATACGCGACATCGTTGTGCAGACGTTCCTCTGCATGCTGGCTCGCGCTTTGCGCCCGTGTGTACTGCTTATAGTACTGCCTAGCGTTCTCTGCAAAGCTCCGTTTTGGATCGAGTGGAATCCTTACTTCGGGCATGTTTTCGTGATAGTAGTCAATGACAACTGCTTCGCCCGCCTCGACGCGTTGCGCGCCGAGGTTAGCGTACAGCAGATCGCCAAACCGTCTAGACTCTTCCCGGCCCTCGCTCTTTTGCAAGTCGCCCCGCAGCGCCTGTATGCGCCGCTCGGTTTTGGCAAGCGAGGCAGCGGCGACTTTGCGCAGGGAAAGACGGAGTGACTCCAGCTGTTCGCCTCGGTTTGCTGACAGGAATGCGCCTGCAACTAGTGAGTTGATACCACAGACAAGCTGGCCCGGTACGTGGAGGTGAGTGAGCGGGAGGACGTGAAAGTGTGTCTTGCCCGAGCGGTAGACGTAGCCCGCAGGGATTTCCCCCGCGCTCGCTGATAGCGCCAACTGCCGCACATGTACTGCAATTTGCTCCCACTCCAGTACATCAAGGTCGCTCGCTTTGGCGTTAGGCGCATGTCTGTAGGCAAGCTCGTTAGCTAAGAGCTGGGAGACGCCCTGGATGCTAGTGCGAAGCAGTTTGTGTACGGGATAAGCGCTCGCTTTGGCTGCTTGGAACAAATACTCCCCATCTACACTAAGGGGCGAGAGGCGGCCTTGTGCGGGGGGCGATTCGTAGCGTAACCCGGGTAAGACAGCGCGCACTGACGACAAGTTAATGCTCACGCGTGTTAGGGCGTCAAGTATAGTGTCGTTTGGAGCTACCAACACTGCGTTGCTGTGCCGTCCCGTTAATTCGACCATCAGCCTGTAGTTGGCCGTGTTCCCCAATTCGTCGCGGCCACTGAATGTCGCTGTAACAACGCGCTCAAACCCTGCCACTGACAACCCTGTCACGCGGGCGCCTGTAAGGTATTTTCGCAGCATCAAACAAAAGAAGGGAGGGGAAGGCGGGTTCACCCACGCCTCAGACGTGAGCATTAGTCTTGGCCAAAGTGGGTCGGCGGAGATGACGAGGCGGTGCTTTTTCCCTGTACCTGACAAGAGCAGCGTAACTGTGTGTCTGGTAGGTTGATGGATTTTCTCGCAGCGCAATCCTACTAGCTCAGTGTTTAGTTCTTGCACTAAGGCATTAAGTACAAATCCGTCTAGACTCATGTGTTGTCCCTCCCTAACTCCTCTTATCTTAACCCGCACATTTTTGCGACACAACAGGAATATATTTATGAGGGTAAAGGAGGTGGCAGCGTGCAGGGAGAAAGCGGTTGCCACGCACTCGCTTATGATCAGGTTTTGCTTCGGCTTAGCGCTAGCCCACATGGGCTGAGTCAATGCGAGGCGGAACGCAGACTACGGGACGTGGGGTTGAATCAACTAATCGAGAAGCCTCGCCCGGGTCTCTTGGCGAGGTTTATCGCACAACTCGGCGATTTAATAACACAGGTTCTCTTGGCGGCGACAGCAGTGTCGGGGTTGATGGGGGAGTACGCGGATGCGGCGATAATCGTAGCCATAGTATTGCTTAACAGCGTGCTTGGACTTCTGCAGGAGTGGCGGGCGGAAAAAGCCCTTGTAGCACTAAAGAAACTAGCTTCACCCACCGTTACAGTGCGGCGTGACGGCGATGAGGGGACAATAGCGGTTTCACAGTTGGTACCGGGCGATATGGTGCTGCTTACGGCGGGAGACCGCATTCCGGCGAATGTGAGGCTTGGTCAAGCATGGTCCTTTGAAGTGGACGAAGCCGCGCTGATTGTGGCAGCGGAGAAGGCAAAGCTTGATGCTACTGCTAGTTTAGTGAAGGAACTTCCCTTCGATTCCCAACGGATGCTCATGAGCGTAGTCGTCAAGGACCAAAGCGGCAAGCACCAGGTCTTTACTAAGGGCGCGCCGGACGCCCTGTTTGCCCTCTGCACGGAGTACAGAGAAAAGGGGCGAGGCACTAAATTAACGCCCGCTATCCTCGCCACGCTACAGCGAAAAAACGAAGAGCTTGCCGCGCGAGGCTTGCGAGTGTTAGGAGTTGCGTGCCGGGAGTACCGGGGCAATCTAGATCGGGCCGAGGCCGCAGACATAGAGCTTGGCCTCACCTTTGTTGGCCTAGTAGGTATGCATGATCCCCCGCGTCCGGAAGTTAGAGCGACGCTGAAAAAGTGCAGGATGGCCGGCATTAGGGTGATAATGGTCACGGGCGACCACGCTTTAACGGCATTGGCCATCGCGCGCGAGATTGAGCTAGTGGGGAAAGAAGCTCGCGCCGTTACGGGTACAGAACTAAAAGCCATGTCTGATGACGAGCTAGCGGACGTAGTTTCGCGCGTCAATGTCTTTGCGCGGGTGTCACCGGAATGCAAATTGCGCTTGGTGAGGACGCTCCGCCGACTGGGGGCTGTAGTCGCCATGACCGGGGACGGCATCAACGACGCTCCCGCCTTAAAGGAAGCCGACATTGGCGTGAGTATGGGGCAGTGTGGTACGGAAGTAGCGCGCGAAGCCTCGGCGTTAGTTCTACAGGACGATAACTTCGCTACCATTGTGAAGGCGATTGAGGAAGGTCGCGGCATCTACGACAACATACGCAAGTTTATTCGCTACCTGTTGTCATGCAACGTGGGGGAATGCTGGCTGTTTTCGTCGCCATGGCTGTAGGATTGCCGCTTCCTCTACGCCCGCTGCAAATCCTGTGGGTGAACTTGGTGACGGACGGACTCCCGGCCAGGGCGCTCGGTGTAGATAGCGCGGACAAAAACGTTATGTTGCGTCAGCCACGTTCGCCGCAAGAGGGAGTGTTTAGTCGTGGTCTCGCGCGGAGGATCTTGACGCGCGGAACGCTGATTGGACTCTCGACAGCGTTGGTGTTCGCCGCTAGCCTAACGACGCGGCAGTGCCTCGCTACGGCTCAGACCATGGCCTTTGCGACTTTGGTATTGTGCCAGCTCCTGCACGTGTTTGACTGCAGGTCCGAAACAATGGGTGCGGCAGAAAAGGGATTGACCACGAATCCCCTGTTGTTTGGGGCGGTGATTTCCTCTGCCGGGTTATTATTGGTCTCCATTTATTGGCCTTTCCTGCGGGATCTGTTCGGCAATGTTTCCCTCGGGGGGTGCTGATTGGGGGGTAGTGATGTTGGCCTCTGGATTGCCTACGTTAATTATCGGGGTGCGCCGGCTCCTCACGCACTGGGCTGCTTGATTCTCTGGGTAAAGACGGTATACTATTTGCAGGAGTGTATCGGCTAGAGGCCCGTGGAAGGAGTTACAGCATGAGTTTGCGCAGCATGACAGGGTTTGCTAGGGTGCAAGGCGAGTGCGAGCTAGGCTTACTCACTGTCGAAATGAGGTCCGTCAATAACAGGTATCTCGACCTGTCTCTGCGTATACCTAGAGAGTTGGCGCTACTCGAGGAAGAGATCAAGGTCCTAGTGCGGGGAAAAGTGGCGCGCGGGAGAGTGGAGATTTCCCTAAAACTGCAGTCGCAAGTGAGGAATGCGCGCCCAGTGGTCTTTAACGAAGAACTGCTCCGGGAGTACAGGGACAAACTCACTTACCTAGCTGGCGAACTTGGTTTAGACCCGATGCAGAACGTTTCTTTAAACTACCTGTTGTCGCTGCCGGGGGTAGTGGTGGAGCAGGAGGGGAGCGATGATTCGGAGGCGAGCCGCGAGCGCGCTAAGGAACTGATTGCGCTTGGCCTAAACGCACTGCTCTTGGCTCGCGAGCAGGAGGGGAGGCGCCTGTGTGACGATTTGGTGGCGAGGCTTGCGTTCATCAAACACGGTGTCGATCGCATAGACGATTTGTCGCGGGACAGCGTTAGCACCTACCGACAGCGCCTGCTGGAAAACATTAAGCGCTTGACGCAAGACACAGTGCTCGACCAGGGTAGGTTAGAGCTCGAAGTAGCTCTGTTTGCCGACCGCGCCAACATAACTGAAGAAGTAGTGAGGCTTAACACCCATTTGCACAATTTTCGCCAGTTTCTCAGCCAACAGTTGGAGAAAATAAGAGAGCAAGTACAGAACCTTGAATAGTCCTTGGCTGAAGGGAGCATTGAGCATGGAAATTAGACTTATCAACATTGGCTTTGGCAATATTGTGTCCGCCAACAGAATGGTGGCCATTGTCAGCCCGGAGTCGGCACCCATTAAGCGCATCGTGCAGGAAGCACGTGACCGCGGGATGCTGGTTGACGCAACTTATGGTCGTCGCACGCGCGCGGTCATTATTACGGACAGCGACCACATAGTGCTGTCCGCCGTGCAGCCCGAGACGGTAGCTCACCGCCTGTATGCGCGGGACAGCAAAGATGAGGCGCTCGACAAAGACGATAAAGACGAAACAGTGGAAGGGTAGGCGAAACACATGATGATTCATCCGTCCGCAGATAAACTCCTGCGGCGAGTTGACAGCAAGTACACCCTAGTCGTCTGTGCGGCAAAGCGGGCACGGGAGTTGATGGTGCAGAAGAAACCTGTCGTGGACAAACCGGTGACGACCGCCTTAGAGGAAATTGACAAGGGCATCATTACCTATCAGCGCTTGCGAGAAAGTATAAAGTAGCGGAGCCTTCGCTTTTTTTCGGGCGATGTACAGTCAAGTTGTGGTTAATGTCCCGGTTCTCTACGACCGAGTCTTCACCTATCAAGGTGAGGCCCCCTTAGGCAGTCTCGTGCAGGTTCCCTTTGGCAACAGCGCTAAAGCTGCTCTTGTAGTAGGGCATAGCTTTACTACGGATATCCCCGACGAAATTAAGTGCCTTGGCAAGGCGTTGTACGCAGGTGCAGTGTGGTTAAGCAGCGAGCTCCTAAGTTTGGCAGATGAGCTAGCACACTTTTATCTGTGCCCACGCGGAGCGATTATCGACCTGATGCTCCCGGTGCCTTTCACTGCGAAAGAGGTTAGTGGACTAAAGAGGGTCAAGCGGGAGCCAGTGCGTCTCGATGAGACTCTCACGCGCCATGCGCCAGCGCAGCTAACGCCTGAACAGATAGAGGCCATAGAGCAAGTTAAGCAAGCCCTAACCAAAGGTCAAGCCAAACCTCATCTGCTTTACGGCGTAACCGGCAGTGGTAAAACAGAGGTTTACCTTAACGCAATTTCTATCGCCCTTAGTCAAGGGAAGCAGGCTATTTACTTAGTTCCGGAAATCGCGCTTACGCCGCAGGTTATTGCCAACGTGGTGCATCGCTTTGGGGAGCAAGTGGGAGTGCTGCACAGCGGGCTTTCGTCAGGCGAACGCGCTAGGGCTTGGCAGAAAGTGTTAAGCGGCGAAAGCCAAGTCGTTGTGGGCGCTCGCTCGGCAGTCTTCGCTCCGACAGCGCGTTTGGGGCTAATCATCATGGATGAAGAGCATGAGCAGAGCTACCGCCACGAAGGCGGCGTAAATTACCATACTCGAGTTGTAGCGCAGCTTCGGGCTCGACAGCAAGGAGGGGTACTGCTTATGGGCAGTGCTACACCCTCACTGGAGGTGTACTCCTCTGCCGAGCGTGGCGGGACGAAGCTCCTGCAATTAACCGCACGACCGCACGGGACAAACTTACCGGAAGTTAATATTGTGGACATGCGCGAGGAGCTAAGACAGGGTCGCTCAGGGCTCTTGTCGAGTCCCCTGCGGCAAGCTGTTGCTCTAGGCCTCCAAGCAGGCGAGCAAGCACTGCTGCTCTTTAACCGCCGCGGCTACGCACAGATGTCTCTCTGTCGCGATTGTGGGCACATCCCAACCTGTCCGCACTGTGACGTAAGCCTGCGCTTCCACGCAGGCGTGCGGCTGCTTAAGTGCCATTATTGCGGTTACTCCATGCGGGCGTTAGGAGAGTGCCCGCGGTGTCGCGGTCAGCAAGTGCACAACCGCGGTGCCGGGACCGAGAAGCTAGCAGAGGAACTACGCGCGCTGTTCCCGGACTTTGTTTTTACTCGCCTTGACGCCGATACTGCCGCCAGAAAGGGCGCACATCAGAAGCTCTTGACTGAGTTTGGCAGGCAGGACTCGCATATCCTTTTGGGCACGAAAATGATTGCCAAAGGACTAGATTTCCCGCGCGTCACCGTAGCCGGTGTGGTGGATGCCGACAGCGGCATGTACTATCCCGACTTCCGCGCGGTGGAAGAAAGCTTTGCCTTGCTGATGCAGGTGGCAGGGCGCTCCGGGCGGGGCACCGCGCGTGGACGGGTGATTATTCAGACCTTTAACCCAGAGCACTACTGCCTGCGGTTGTTGGAGAAGCACGACTACAGTGGCTTCTATAAAGTTGAGAGTAGGCTGCGGCGCAAGTTGTCCTATCCGCCATTTGGAGGGCTGGCCACGCTCTGTTTCCGTGGGAGGGATCAGAGGCGAGTTCTAGAGGCTGCGCAAGCAGTAGGAGAGCTTTGCGTTGGGAGCGGCGCTGTCGTGGCGCTCGGGCCGGTGGCTGAGGCTCCGGCAAGAGTCAAGGACATTTACCGCTATCAGCTGACCCTAAAAGCGAAAAACAGAAAGACTCTGCAAGAATTGCTTGCGGACTTGCGCGTAAGAATTACCGACCTCTGTACATCTTCGGCACGTTGGTATATCATATTAGAGTAGAGGTGGTAATTCCGTGGCTGTAAGGATTGTGCGCGAGCATGGTGAGGATATTCTGCGTGAACGGGCGCGCTCGGTCAAACGCTTTGATGACGTACTGCAGCGGCTGATCGAAGACATGTTTGAAACGATGTATCACTACCACGGGATAGGCCTAGCTGCACCGCAGGTTGGTGTGCCTAAGCGGGTCATCGTTATGGACGTGGACGGCGTAAAACTTGCGCTCGTTAATCCAGAAATAATAGCATCAGATGGTGAAGAAGTCGATACGGAAGGATGCTTAAGCGTGCCCGGTGTCTACGGCCAAGTGAAGCGCAGCGCAGAAGTAGTGGTGCGCGGCCTAAACCCAGACGGCACAGCAAGTGAGCTTGAGGCTACGGCACTGCTTGCCCGTTGCCTGCAGCACGAAATTGACCATCTCGACGGGGTTCTTTTTATCGATAAAGCCATAGAACTTGAACCTGTGGCCGGAAGTGAAGCAGGCAGTGCGTAAGCGCATAGTCTTTATGGGTACACCCGAATTCGCGGTGCCCGCCCTCCGTGCCCTGCACGGGGACGGACATACTGTGGTGGCTGTGTTTACACAACCGGATCGCCCTGCGGGCAGGGGCAGACGGCTGACATCTCCCCCTGTCAAACTGGCAGCACTTGAACTTGGCCTGCCGGTATGGCAGCCGTGTTCGCTGCGAAACTCCGAAGTGCTGGATTTTCTGCGTGGGCAGTCGCTTGACGTAATCGTTGTAGCTGCGTACGCCAAACTCCTGCCAACTGCTGTCCTAGCGTTGCCGCGTTTTGGCTGCCAAAACATCCATGCTTCGCTGTTGCCGAAGTACCGCGGCGGAGCGCCGATACACTGGGCCATCGTTAACGGCGAGCGTGAAACCGGCGTGACAATAATGCAAATGGCTCGAGGACTAGACACCGGGGATATCATCGAGCAGCGGGCCATCCCTATTACCCCGGAGGACACCTGCGGCAGTGTTACGGTGAAGCTCGCACTCCTTGGGGCAGAGCTCATGTCGCAAGTGGTGGCATTACCTGACGCAGGTCAGCAACAGCGCACCGCGCAGGCGCATGACTTGATGTCTACCGCGCGCACAGTGCGCAAGTCCGATGGGCTAATCAACTGGTCTTCGGACTCTAGGCAGATTGATGCTCTAGTGCGCGGTATGCACCCGTGGCCGGGAGCATACACTCACTGGCGACAGGCAGCCCTAGGGATTTTGGCGACACGCCCGACTGCAGGAGGACCGGCCCTGCCACCTGGGACTGTGTCGTGCCAAGACGGTAGGCTGTGGGTGGGATGTAGGGATGGCAGTATTGAGTTACGGGAGGTGCTGCCTGCGGGGAAGAGAGCCATGTCGGCGTTAGACTTTTATCGCGGCTATCTCAGCCGCAACCCCGACACTGTATTTTATTAGGAGGAATGAACATGTTTTTTGGCGGACCTGGGATGGGGCTGATTCTTGTGGCCATGGTGCTGGCTATGCTGGCGCAACTGAAGATTCAAAGTGCCTACCAAAAGTACAGCGCCATGCGCGTGCGCTCCGGGCGTACCGGGGCACAGGTAGCGCGAGAACTGCTTAGGCAGGCAGGCTTAGATGACGTCACCGTAGAAGCCGTGGGGGGGAGGCTGTCTGACCATTACGACCCGCGCGTACGCCGCGTTCGGCTCTCAGAACAGGTGTACAACGGCACCTCCGTCGCGGCGCTGGGGGTAGCGGCGCACGAAGCAAGCCATGCCGCGCAGCACGCTGAAGGTTACGCGCCGCTAGCTCTGCGTACGGCGCTATTGCCCGTTGCTGGCATCGGCTCAAATTTGGCATTCCCCCTGTTTTTCGCAGGTTACTTGTTTAGTGTTCCCGCTTTGATGGACATCGGTATTCTCTTCTTCTCAGCTGCCGTGCTCTTTCAGTTCATTACCCTGCCCGTGGAGTTTAACGCCAGCAGCAGGGCTGTGGAGTTGTTGGCCGCCGGTGGCTATGTAACGCGTGAGGAAGAGGGCCCCGTGCGCGACATGCTACGTGCCGCAGGATACACTTATCTGGCCGCCACAGCGGTTGCACTGGCAAACCTTCTGCGCTTGATGCTGCTCCGTGACCGCAGGGGATAGTCCCTCGCCTAGGCTCTTAGCCCTAAAGGCTCTGATTGCCGTTGACGAGCGCGGGGCCTTTGCTAACCTCAGTATAGAGCGCGTCCCGGCCAATTCTCTAAGCAGTGCCGACAAGGCACTGCTTGTTCAACTTGTATATGGAACTGTGAGCATGAAATTAGCCTTAGACTTTCAGCTTAACCGCTTACTGCAAAGACCCCTAGAAACACTCCCGACCGCCATAAGAAGTATCCTGCGGCTCGGTGCCTATCAAATTATGTACCTTGCCAAGGTCCCGCGCCATGCAGCCGTAGACGAAGCAGTAAAGTTGGCCCATCGTTTTGGTCATGTCGGCACATCTAGGCTAGTAAACGCCGTGTTGCGCCGTTTAACGCAGACGGACCTGCTTACGTGGCCTGAGCAGTCCGAGGACTTAGTACACTATCTTTCCGTGCGCTATTCCCATCCGCCGTTTCTTGTAACGCGCTATCTGCGGCGCCTAGGGGCGCACGAGACAGAGGCGCTGCTCTCCGTAAACAATCTTCCACCGCGTTTTAGCATCCGCGCTAACACTACGCGTATGAGCGTCGAAGACCTAGCAGTGCATCTAGAAGCGCGCAATATCACGGTAGAGGACGGGCGGTACGTACCGGAAATCCTCTACCCCGTGCCCACCCCTTCCTTTGCGGACGAGCTGTTTACCGCCGGGCTCTACTCCGTTCAGGGCGAAGCTTCAGCGATGTGTGCGCACTTTCTTTCGCCGGAACCGCATGAGCGCGTTGTGGATTTATGTGCCGCGCCGGGGGGCAAGGCAACGCATCTCGCCGAGCTAATGGGCGATCAAGGGGAGATATTTGCTTTCGACAGGAATGCCAAACGGCTACAGCTAATCGCAGAGAACGCGACGCGGCTAGGGCTTAAGTCAATCCGCCCGATACATAAGGCAGCGCACGCAGCACTTGGTATTACCGGCGAAGTCAAGAAAGTGCTTCTAGACGCTCCGTGTTCGGGCTTTGGCGTGCTGCGGCACAAACCGGACTTGCGCTGGAGGCATAACGATGGTTCTGTTCGAGAACTTGCCGCAAACCAACGCGAAATGATCTTGTCTGCGGCGAAACTCGTGGCTAGAGGCGGGACTTTGGTGTATAGCGTCTGTACCACAGAGCCGGAGGAGACGACTGCTGTTGTCGAACACCTCTTGTCGGAACGCCCGGATTTTAGGGTTGCGGAAACGATGCCAGCGCGTTTTAGACAAGCGCTGTCCAGTGGAGAAGGCCCCGGCTTCTACACTTGGCCGCATCGAGACCAGATTGACGGCTTCTATATAGCGACATTACAGCATGCAGGAATTTGACGGGAGGCGTAGAAATTTGGTTTTGGATTTCATTACACTGGCGCATGAAGAGAGATCGGCATGGATTGCGTCTTTGGGGGAGCAAAAGTACCGTCTCCAGCAAATTGAGGAGTGGATCTTTAAGCAAGGGGTACTTGACTACACGCAAATGGCCAATCTTCCGAAGCCTTTGCGCGACACGCTTGCACAGCAAAGTGTACCCGTACTCTCCGCCAAAGTAGTGGCAGCAAGAACAGACGGCGGAGCAACTAAGCTGGCTGTAGAGCTTGCGGATACACAGGTAGTCGAGGCGGTCATTATGCGGTATCGGCATGGACTTGCGCTCTGTGTCTCCACGCAAGCTGGGTGCAAAATGGGGTGCGCGTTTTGTGCAACGGCGAAAGGCGGCTTTGCCAGAAACCTTTCGCGTCACGAGATGCTCGCGCAATTGCTGCTTGCTAACGCCCATCTCCGTGCCAAGGGCGAGCGAGTTACGCACATCGTCCTTATGGGCATGGGTGAGCCCTTGGACAATTATGAAGAGAGCCTAGCGTTTATTCGCATCGCGGTGGGGCCGCTGTGTTCGATTAGTGCCCGGCGCATTTCTGTATCTACGTGCGGGTTGGTGCCGGGCATCGAACGCTTGGCTGGCGAAGGGTTGCCATTGACGCTTACGGTGAGCCTAAATGCTGCGGATGACGAACTTCGGCAGTCGCTAATGCCCGTAGCTAAAGCCTACCCCGTCAATGTGGTGTTAGCCGCCATGCATAGGTATGCTGAGGTGACTAAGCGCCGCGTGACCATCGAGTATGTCCTCATCAAAGGGGTTAATGACCGCGAACGACACGCCCGAGAATTAGTGCAGAAGATCAAAGGCGGCAATTTTCACGTTAACCTCATTCCCTATAATCCTGTGGCTAACTCCAGTTTCGAGTCTCCCTTACCAGCATCGGTGCGGACGTTTCAGGAAGTTCTGTCCGGCGAGGGTATGGCCGTGACTGTTCGCCGCGGGCTTGGAACTACAGTGCAGGGCGCATGCGGGCAATTGCGCGGCAACCTGCAAAAATAGTTGGCGGGGTGGTTGCTTGTTCAGGATTGTGTCGGGTACTAATCGCGGCAAAGTGCGAGCAGAAAATCAGGATTGCGTGTTAAGCGAACAGGTTTCCCTAGCAGGTTGCGACGCCTTTCTCTGCGTTGTAGCCGATGGCATGGGCGGACATTTGGCTGGCGATGTCGCCAGCCGTATGGCTGCAGAAGAGCTCTCGCGCTCCATCCGCGCCGGTTGCCTTAACTTGCACGCGGCTAAGGTGCTCGAACAGGGCTTCGCACACGCCAATGCTGCCGTTTACTCGGCTGCCGAGCGCCACGCGGAGTACGCGGGTATGGGCACCACCTTGACGGCTGCTCTGTTACTGCCTGAACAAATCTACATTTGTCATGCGGGGGACAGCCGCGCCTACATGTTTTCAGGCGGTTCTTTGACGAGGCTAACTCACGACCACTCCGTGGTCGAAGAGCTACTTCGGCATGGTAGCATTTCCTCGCGTGATGCTCGCTATCATCCTCAGCGCCATGTTCTTACTCGCGCCTTAGGGGTTTCCCCCGAGTTAAGGACGGATTGTCAGCATGTGGATTGGCAGACGGGCGAAATGCTGCTGTTATGCACGGACGGCTTGACGGGAGTGCTCTCCGATCGGGAAATTGAGGGAATCTTGCGCGAGGATAACGACTGGGCGGCCGTGATTAGGCGCCTCATAGATGAAGCCCTTTCGCGGGGTGCGCCCGATAACGTGACGATTTTGTTAGCGATGCGAGAGGACAGCGTATGAACATGAAGGGAAAGGTATTGGGGGGGCGTTACGCAGTAGGTGAGCGGCTAGGAGGCGGAGGGACGGCCTTCGTATACAGGGGGCGTGATGCCCTGCTGAACCGCACTGTAGCCATCAAGGTGCTCAACACACAAATGACTGTCGATGGTGACTTTGTCGCTAAGTTTCGCCGCGAAGCACAAGCAGCCGCAAGCCTCTCTAACCCCCACATAGTAGCGATTTACGATGTGGGTCAAGACCAAGATACGCATTTCATAGTCATGGAGTACGTCGAGGGGAAGACCCTTAAGGAACTAATTGTCGATAGCGGCACAGTTGAGAGCAAAGTCGCCATTGATATAGCGATGCAGATCGCCGAGGCATTGCGACACGCTCATCAGCATAACGTTATCCATAGGGACATAAAACCTCTGAACATCCTGATGACCAGAGATGGACAGGCTAAAGTCACAGACTTTGGCATCGCGCGCGCGACAACGTCCTCCACTTTGACGCAAACGGGCGCATTAATGGGTTCGGTGCATTACTTGTCGCCGGAGCAAGCAAGGGGTGGCTTCACCAATGAGCGCTCAGACATTTATTCGCTTGGCGTGGTAATGTATGAGATGCTGGCAGGAGATTTGCCGTTCACCGGAGACAATGTTTTCTCTATCGGCCTCAAACACTTGCAGGAGTCACCCCGTCCCTTAAGTGAGCTCTGCCCCCACATCGACCCAAGGCTTGAGGCCGTAGTTATGAAGTGCCTCCGCAAAGAACAAGACAACAGGTACCAGACAGCCCAAGCCTTACTTGATGATCTCTTCCTCTTGGCAGGGGATGGCATAACCCAAAAAGAAGCGGCTGTAACGCCTGGACGAGACTCAAGGAGGAGCGGAGTGGGGAAGCAAAAGCGCAAGGTCGCTTGGTTAGCGGTTGTGTCCACCGTGATGGCAGTAACGATGCTATTGACGGTTGTAGGATTGCTTTACACATTCTGGCCTCGTCCCGAAGTAGTTGTCCCAGAAATAGTAGGGAAGACTTTAGCGGAAGCCACTGCCGACCTTCGCAAGGTAGGTCTGAACTACACCATCAAAGAGGCCGAGTCTAACCCTGATGTCGCGCCTAACGTCGTATTGCGGCAGAATCCGGAAGGTGGCCACACTGTGCGAGCAGGGCGTACCGTGGAGATTGTCCCCAGCCGTGGCCCTGTTCTCCTAGAAGTACCAAATATCTTAGGCATGACGTTGTTACAGGCGGAGATTGCCCTCACCCGAGAAGGGTTTGTGCTCGGGCAAAAAACCGAACGAACGCACGAAACTGTGCCCGTAGAACAAATTATAGAACAGAACCCGCGCCCGGGCACCTTGACACAGCGTGGGGAGCGCATTGATGTTTCGATCAGCTTAGGGGTACCTGTGGTCGAAGTGCCTACGCCCTTCCTAGTAGGGCATACAGAGGCAGAAGTAGTAGCGCGCCTTAACGAAGTTGGCCTATCCATAAGAACTCCCGTAACACAGGAGTTCCACGCTACGGTTCCCTACGGACGGGTTATATCCCAGACGCCTCAAGCAGGAGAACGCCTTCCCGTAGGCGGAGAAGTGTCCATAGTGGTGAGCCGCGGCCAGCAAGCTACCACCGTGGTTGTCATCCCCGCAGACAGATTGGCGGAGAATGCGCGCATTGAAATTATTGTAGATGACAGGGAAGGCATGCGCGTAGTCTATGACCGTGTGCACAAGCGTCAGGATGGGGAAATACGCGTCCCCGTGTCTGGCATTGCTCCCTTTCGACTAATCGTAAGGATTGACGGGCGCATCGACCGCGACGAGACAATTGGGCAGGGGGGTACTTAGCTGTTGGTGGGACGGGTCGTAAGGCTCTTAGCAGGCTACTACTTTGTTCAGGTTGGGCCTGCTCTACTTAGATGCCGTGCCCGTGGCAAACTGCGCCTGCACGTTGATACTCCGTATGTAGGGGATATGGTGGAGGTCACTGCACTTAACGAGGGCGAGGGCGTAGTGGAGGCCATTCTACCTCGCCGCAATGTGCTGGAGCGACCCCTAGTTGCCAACGTATCGCAAGTAGTAGTAGTTGCCGCCATGGCCTCACCTGAGCCGAACCTCATCCTCGTAGACAGGGTGTTGGTGGCAGCAAAAATACTGGGACTGCGGGGCGTGGTCTTTTTTAACAAGACGGACCTATGTCAGCGCGGGGAACTCAGGGGTATGTATGAGAAGGCGGGCTACTCTGTTATTCTCGGGTCACTGACATGTGCTAAGGTGCCAAGCGAGCTCCTAGACTTGTTGCGCGGGCAGACTTCCGTACTCGCTGGGCAGTCAGGCGTAGGCAAGTCAAGTCTTGTGCGGCTCCTATGCCCTCGGTCTAATCCCCCTGTAGGAGAAGTTAGCGCGAAAACGCATCATGGCAGACATACCACACGCCATGTAGAGCTGCACTACCTGCCTGATTACGAGGCTTTCGTGGCTGATACCCCGGGATTTAGCCGATTGGACCTACCCGAGGAGCTTAATAGCCTTAATCTGGCCGAGTACTTCCCGGAAATGCGCTCCGCGCGGGAACGATGCCGTTTTGGTGGCGATTGCCGGCACAACGGTGAACCCGGGTGCGAAGTACAGGGCGGGTTGTTGCCAAAAGGGGCCATAGCTTGGGAGCGCTACAAGAGCTACTTGGCTTTCCTCGAGGAAGTCAGGCTACAAGAAAGGAACCGATACAAGTGATTGTACTTTCACCGTCGTTGTTGGCGGCTGATTTGCTGTTCTTAGGGGAGGAGCTAGACAGCGTTGTCTCTGCAGGACTAGGCGATGTGCATATAGATGTGATGGACGGCAATTTCGTGCCTAACATCTCCTATGGCGTGAACATGGCCCATGCCGTCAGACGCCACGGACAGCTGAAGTTCGACTGCCACCTGATGGTGGCCGAGCCCGAAAAGCATGTCGCCGATTTTGCGAGGAGTGGCCCCGAGCTCATTACCGTGCACTACGAAGCGACGCATCATCTGCACCGACTCGTGTACGCAATTAAAGAATTGGGCGTGCAGGCCGGTGTTTCCCTAAATCCAGCCACGCCTGTAGACGTGCTCAAGTGTATTATTCACGATCTAGACGCGGTATTGCTGATGACGGTTAACCCCGGCTTTAGTGGGCAGAAGTTTATCCCAAGTGTGTTAACGAAAATTAGTGCGGTGCGCGAACTCGCGCTCACGCATGGGCGGGATATAGCTGTACAAATTGATGGCGGCATCACACTGGAAACCGCGAAGCTGTGCCTAGCAGAAGGCGCGACCCACCTAGTTGCAGGGGTTTCTTTTTTCCAAAGTCCTGACCGAAGAGCTTTTGCGGCGAGTGTTCTCGAAGCAGGGAAAAACCGGGGGTAAGACCCCCGGTTTTCACACCTATAGCACACCTTGCCTATACTGCGGTATGAGCCAAAGAAGGAGGGTACGGCTTGCGCAGAACTCATTTCCATCACCCCTTGCGTCGCGCGGGCGGTGTTCTGGTAGCATTAGCTGGTCTATGCTGATCTCCCGCATCATCCCTAGTTGGTTGTGGCTGCTGGTGTTAGGGGGACTGTGTGTGTGGGCGGGGTGGTACCTGTACTACGAATGCTAGGAGGATGCACATGAGAATCCGCGTCTACAAGCCTCCCAAGTGGCTTGCTGGCATCCTGCGGTTGTTTTGGCGCAACAGGAGTAATCGTTAGGCAAATCGAAAGTGAAGACCCTCCTGCTGGTCAGAAACCAAAGGAGGGTCTTGCATTACCTGTTTTTATCATTTACACGGCGCGAGTAACTTTGTTAGACTTGAGGCATGTTGTACACACGTTGAGCCTAGTCGACCTTCCTTCAGCAATAACACGCACGCGTTGGATATTAGGGAATCGAGTACGCTTGGTGCGTTTAGTCAATTGAGTCCCCTTGTAGTTCAACTTATTGCCGGAAGACTTGGTTTTGTTGCAGACTTCACATCTGTGCATAGTATCCGCACCTCCTTTTCACGAAAATAATTCTATCACATGCGAAACCACGCTGGCAAGGACGGCGGCAACAGGTATAGAGACAAAGACGAATAAGAGATGACTGTACGCAGGAGGGAGGAAACGCAGTGAGTCAGACTATACTGACAGACTATGGTAAGATAGTCATTACCTCGGAAGCTATTGCTACGGTAGCAGGCGTGGCTGCCTTGGAGTGCTATGGCCTTGTAGGCATGTGCTCACGCAGCCGTATTCGCGATGGGTTTATCGAGCTTCTAGGCAAGGAGAATTTGTCCCGCGGCGTAGAAGTGCACGTCAGCGGCAACAGCGTAGTCATTGACCTTTACATTATCGTGGGTTATGGCACTAAAATATCTGAGGTAGCTCAAAATATCATGGAGAAAGTAAGATACGTAGTGGAAACCTTGGTTGACTTGTCGGTAGAGCAAGTTAACATCAATGTACAAGGTGTGCGCGTAAACGAGAAGTTTTAGGAGGATGAATGTTGTGACTGCAAAGCAGATAGATGCGATCCTCCTCCGCAATATGTTCTTGCTTGGCGCTAAGAGTCTAGAGGCAAACAAACAGGCGGTAGACGCCTTGAATGTGTTCCCAGTTCCTGACGGAGACACCGGCACTAATATGCACCTTACCTTGCAGGCAGTCGTGCGGGCGCTTGACAAGCCCAATCTTGACACCTGCGCTGCCGTAGCTCAAGTAGTGGCTTCTGGGTCGCTGATGGGGGCGCGCGGCAATTCCGGCGTTATTTTGTCGCAGTTGTTTCGCGGCTTTAGCCGTTCCTTAGAACGAAAGACAGTTCTCCAAGGGACCGACTTTGCTTTAGCTTTGATGGCAGGAGTGGAAACGGCGTACAAGGCCGTCGGCAGGCCTGTAGAGGGAACAATTCTCACTGTAGCGCGTGATGCCGCCCGCGTAGCGCAAGCTAAGGCACGTACCGAACCTGACATTGCTAAGCTGATGCAGGCGGTGATTGAGCAGGCGGAGAAAACGCTGGCGCGCACGCCTGACATGCTGCCCGTGCTAAAGAAGGCAGGTGTGGTAGACGCAGGCGGCCAAGGGTTAGTTCACATCTACCGCGGATTTCTGTACGCTCTTCTAGGTAAAGAACTTGAGGCACCAGTTGCCATAGAGTCACCGAAGCCACTACCTGAGCCTGAGAGGCAGCACTTTGCAGCTTCGGAGATTGAGTTTCAGTATTGCACTGAATTTTTGATTCTTAACCCGCGCATAGAGGATCATATGTTACGTCCTAGCCTTGAGTCCTACGGCGACTCCTTGTTAGTTGTGGGTGACGAAGGCGTGATTAAGGTGCATCTCCACACTAATCACCCCGGGACGGTAATGGAACTAGCACTTGAGCACGGGGAGCTCAGCGCCATAAAAATCGAAAACATGAAGGAGCAGCACGCCCACACAGCCTGGGCTGAGGAAGGGCTGAAGGCCGTTCGCAAAGGCCAAGGCAAGTCCATCGGCGTGGTGGCGGTTGCCGCTGGCGACGGCCTGCGCGAGATCTTCTTGAGTCTAGGTGTGGATGTAATCGTGGAAGGCGGACAGACCATGAACCCGAGCACCGAGGACCTAGCCGCCGCTGTTAACAGCTTAGCTTGTGAGCGCGCCGTGATTTTGCCCAACAACAAGAACGTGATCTTAGCCGCTTCCCAGGTTAAAGAGGTTACGAGCAAGGAAGTTGCCGTGGTCGCGAGCCGTACGCTTCCGCAGGGTCTGGCCGCCATGCTCTCCTATGAGGCTGACGCGCTTGAGCTTGAGCGTGTATCGAGGGCCATGCACAGGCGCATGAGCGGAGTCAAAACGGGCTTGGTGACCTATGCTATAAAGGCCTACAACGGGGACATAGGTGAAATTGTGGAAGGTGATATCCTTGGTCTCAGCGACAAAGGCATAGACACGATAGGTACCGATGTCAATGAGGTAGCGCTGACGCTGCTGACGAATATGGTCACAGATGATGACGGCGTGATCTCACTTTTTGCCGGTGCCGAGACGGATGAAGCAACTGCGAAGTCCCTAGCTGAAAAAGTTAAGGCGAGATTTCCAAACTGTGAACTTGAATTTTTCAACGGAGGACAGCCCGTTTACTACTACATTTTTTCCGTGGAGTAGTTGCGCGCGTTTATAGGAAGTTTTTCCTAAGTATAGAGAACACACTCCAGCACATACTAAGCTCAAGCAGGGAGTTAACTACATCATGAATTTGCGTAGGTGTGCAAATTCATCTCACTGCTAAAAAAAGGCTAAGGAGGTGCAATCAACGTGGCGAGAGGCAGCGACAATACCAGCAATCAGATCGTAGTTCCGCAAGCCAAGAACGCGATGGAGCAGTTCAAATATGAAGTAACTTCTGAGCTTGGCATTCAGACTCCAAATGACGGTTATTGGCGAACCATGACCACCCGCGATACCGGTGCTATCGGTGGCCATATGGTGCGCAAAATGATTGAGATGGCAGAGCGTTCTCTAGCAGGCCGTGGCGGCACCCTTCGTTAGCGCAGTTTAACCTAAGGGCGGACCCAGAGAGGTCCGCCTTTCCTACGTGCTCGGGCAGAGCGAAATCCGGGCGACAATTTGGCTGCGCTCATGTACAATAATGTTACAAGGGGTTGGCTATGTGAGAGTTATTGCGGGCACTTTCCGAGGACGGCGCATCGAGATGGCAGACAATCTCGCCATTCGCCCCACATCTGATAAAGCTCGTGGTGCAGTTTTCTCAAGCCTAGGTGAGCTGATACCGGAGAGTTGTTTTCTTGACGTTTTCGCGGGGACAGGAGCCATGGGCATTGAGGCGGTATCACGCGGCGCGCGCCTAGTGGTAGCCGTAGAGCGGTCGCCGCGCGCAGCGGCACTTATTGTCAGAAACCGCGACAGTCTCGGTATAGATCCGCTGGTGCTTAGGGTGCGTATAGGCTCATACACAAAAGTGCTGCCAGAGCTCTTAGGCCAAGAATTCGATGTGGTTTTTGCCGACCCTCCTTATGGTGACTTGGCAGGCGCCCATGTCCTCGAGCTGATTGACCGTTATGATTTACTTGCCGCAAGCGGTGTGCTGATAATTGAGCACTTTGCGAAGGAGTCCCTTCCGGCAGAAATAGGAGAGCTGAGGCTTCTTAAAATAAAGAACTATGGGCAGACCGTCATGTCCCATTATATGCGGGCGGGAGGAAGTAAACGTGATTAGAGCAGTATACCCCGGTAGTTTCGACCCTGTCACCAACGGCCATTTGGATATCATACTGCGCGCAGCCCGGGTTTTTGATCGACTAAGCGTAGTAGTAATGAGTAACCAAAGCAAGAGTACGCTCTTTTCTGTGGAGGAGCGCATTGCGCTTCTGCAAGAGGTTACCCGAGATATCCCCAATGTGGTGGTTACACATCACGGCGGTCTCTTAGTGCATTTTATGCAGAGCGAGAAGGCGCAAATTATCATCAAGGGTTTACGTGCTGTCTCGGATTTCGAGTATGAATTTCAAATGGCTCTCATGAACCGCACACTCGATGATGGTGTAGAAACGCTTTTTATGATGACCAACAACCAGTATTCCTACTTGTCTTCGTCGCTGGTAAAGGAAGTAGCCCGTTTTGGCGGGTCGGTGGCCGAACTTGTGCAACCGGTAGTGGCAGCAGAGCTGCGGGCTAAGTTCTTAGCCGCAACACCCTCGCCTGATTTTACATAGTCCGACAACAATGGCCGACAACACGAGCGTAATCCCGAGGAAGCCTAGGGCCCGGATACCGGCAAACGCCATCCGCTGTAATACGAAGCTTGGCGTGGCCGCAGGCACGGCAGAAAAGAGAACTGGTAGAGTGGCGCCCAACAAGCCTCCACTGACGTTCCACAGCAGCATCGTGTAGACAAACGCTAGTACAGCACGCGCGAGGCGCGCCAACAGATATGGTCCAATGCGGATGTCTGTGTCATGCACAACGCTCGCGACTTGCCCATGTACGGATAGCCCGCTCCAAGCGATAATAGCTCCTGCCATAGCCACACGCTGCATGAGGGGTGCGCCTGCACTCGCGCAAAGCTCCGTGCCGATGGTTATCTCAAACAGACCGGAGACAACGCTGTCCGAGAGCGCACCTGATACGCCAATAACGGCTAACGGAACTGCTACTGCTGTTGCCAGCAAATCGACTAGACCTACGACTGTGGCCATGCGAATAAT
>QLUS01000001.1 GCA_018725535.1 Bacillota bacterium | reverse complement strand
TCCGCTATCCGCCTCCCCACAAGCAGCTGCAAGCGGAAAGCGGAAAGCCATTTTCGGTTGACATTGCGCGCCTGCTCTAGGATAATAAAGGGCATAGAAGAAGACGAGGGCGATGCAATGACGAGTGTGTTAGTGAAAGGAAAAACACGGTTACGTGGCGAAGTAACCGTGAACGGTTCAAAGTACGTGGCTTTGGCGGCTATCCCGGCCGCGCTGTTAGCCGATGAACCCGTGACGATTGAAAATGTACCCGACTTAAGCGATGTGCGGGTCTTCTGTGATATTCTACGCGGCCTTGGCGTACAGGCTACATTTGCTGACGGCGTCGTGACCATCGACCCGCGCGGGTTAGTCTATGCTGTCCCCAAGCCGGAACTTATGCGCAAACTGCGAGCTTCGTACTATTTGCTTGGCGTGATGCTCGCGCGATTTGGCCGCGCCGAGGGAGCTCTGCCGGGCGGCGACGACATTGGTCCCCGCCCGATTGATCAGCATCTTAAAGGATTCCGCGCGTTAGGTGCGGAGGCGCACATTGAGCACGGCTCCATTAAGCTCTCCGCTCAGAAGCTCTCCGGTAATTCCGTTTACATGGATGTAGCCAGCGTGGGGGCGACCATTAACACTATGCTAAGCGCGGTGCTGACCGAGGGGCAAACTACGATTATCAATGCTTACCAAGCGCCATGGATTATTGACCTCTCGAACATGCTTAACGCCATGGGCGCGCGGGTCTTTGGGCCGGGCACGGAGACTATTCGCATACAGGGAGTCAAGCGGCTGCATGGCTGCCAGCACAGCATTATACCTGACCAGAGTGAAGCGGCGACGCTGATGATTGCGGCCGCCCTGACCGGTGGCGACGTAAAGCTTAACAATGTTATTCCCATGCACCTTGATGCCGTGGTTGCTAAGTTGCGGGAGACGGGTGCTGTGGTCGTAGCCGGTGAGGACACTGTGCGCGTCATGGGGCCAGAACGGCCTACCGCTGTTAACGTCAAGACCTTGCCGTATCCAGGATTTTTTACAGACTTTCAGGCCCCGATGAGTACACTGCTCACCATAGCGGATGGAACAAGCATCGTCACCGAGACAGTTTGGGACGAGCGCTTTAAGCACCTCGAGGAACTCACCAAGATGGGTGCGTCCGTACGCATTGAGGGTCGCAGCGCCATAATTGAGGGTGTGGATTGCCTGACGAGCGCGGAGGTAAGGGGCGGTGACCTCAGGGCAAGCGCGTCGTTGGTTCTTGCGGGTATGGTGGCGGAAGGTGAGACATTAGTACATGGCATAGACCATATGGACCGCGGGTACGAGAGACTAGACCTTAAGCTAGCGCAGCTCGGGGCTTGGGTAGAGCGAGTCTAGACTACCAGGGGTATATTCCCAATAAGTGGGGTGGTGAGTGGTGGTGCGAACGAAGCGCGAGGGGTTTTTTCGCCATGTTCCCTTAGGAGCCATAACCATTCTAGGGGGAGCCTTGCTGGCCGTCTGGCTGCTTGACGCGCCTTCGCTTAGCCTAGAGACCGTGGTTGCGATTAGTACGCTAGTCGCCGCGGGATACTATGGTCTAACAGGGGCCGCAGCTGTGCTGGGCATTTACGCTTTGCCGTCGGCCGTTTTGCTTATGCTGGCGAGGGCACCGTTGCCTGAGTGGGGTCTGCTTGCAGCTAAGATCGTCGCCATGGCCGCAGGTGCCCATATAGTTCAGTCGCTGACGCTTTACATCTGGCGGCAGGTGCGCGTTGCCCGCGGTCGGCAGCACATTTTGCGCCGTGAGTTAAGGAGCCTGCGTCGGGTGATGGAGTCTAGTTCTGCCATAGCCGCAGCCGGCGGGACTAGCTACGAAGTGTTAGACTCCGCGCTACAGCAGCTTATGAAGTTGCCGTCTGCCGTCGGTGCGGCGTGGGTCATCATCGGCGACAAGGAGGAGCACGGCACAACGGCGCATTGGCCAATGGAGTTTATGGGATACTTACGGGAGGTCAGCCAAGACAAACCAACTAACGCGGTTTACAGCTCGCCGTTTAACGTCCTAACAGTCGCCTTTTGTACCGATGACGCAGGCTGCGGAGCCCTAGCAGTCGCGGTGCGCGGCCCTAGGCGCCGTTACCGCGCCGCTTTTCGCACGTTGGAATATATAGCCGCGAGCGTCACCACAGCGCTCACCAAGCGTCGCTCCCTTGACGTGCAGCGCACACAAACCAGTTACCTAAAGATGCTTAACGACCTTGGACGTCGGTTTGCCGCGAACTTGTCGCTTGAAGACTTGTTTGCTGCCATGTACGCGGAGACAAACCGAGTTATGGATGCCGGCGCTTTTTTCGTGGCTTTGTATCACGCAGAACGCCAAGAGGTGGAGATACGTTTTATGTACGACGATGGGGAAAGGCAGCCGCCGGTGACTTTTGCGCTTAATCAGGGCCCTACTTCTCGCGCCATCTTAACTAAAGCCCCGGTGCTACACAACACCTATGGCCGCAGCATACCCGGTGCACAGATGTACGGCAACCCCGAGCGTGTGGTGCAGAGCGTGTTAGTTGTGCCTATTATTCTGCAGGACGAAGTTATTGGGGCGCTTTCTGCCCAAAGCTACCAAGCCGAAGCCTTTACAACTGAGCACGCAGGGCTTTTATCTACAATTGCTAGCCAAGCAGCTATCGCTCTGGATAACGCCCAGCTCTATGAACGTACGCTGCAACTTGCATTGACCGACAGCATGACCGGCCTCCCTAACGCGCGGGTATTTCACGAGTCCATCACAAGGTTGGTGGCGCAGGCGGCTGAACAGACAGCTTCTATTTCCTTACTAATGCTAGATTCCGACAGCTTAAAGCACATCAATGACCGCTTTAGTCATATGGCGGGCGATGACTATCTCCGTCGCCTCGCTGAAACCATCCGCGACAGCGTGCGTGCCGGTGACATCGTAACGCGCTACGGCGGCGACGAGTTTGCCGTGCTCCTGCCAAATACTGAGCCGGAAGAAGCTCGTGTTGTCGCCCTGCGCGTTTTGCAGGCGATACGACAACTTGAGTATCGGGTCGGCGTAGCGACGATTCAGACAACGGCTAGCGCTGGCATTGCTTCCTATCCACGGGACGCAGCTAACGCCGAGGGGCTGTTGCGTGCAGCGGATGCCGCTATGTACCGTGCCAAGCAGGCGGGCAAGGACAGGGTCTACTGCTGCGGCGACGACACCGGACACGCGATAGGAGCGTAAAGCTACCTGCGTCGCGCTTTGCCGCTGACCTCGGCAGTCGATGGCGACCACCACAACCTTCGCGGCGTCGAGAGCGCCAGCAGGCACAAATTCCTTGGTGGCGTGCTTCTCGGTGAGCGCATTAAGCGCTGCAATTTTTTCGCCTGTATCGTCCACTACCCGAGCGACACCTGTGGCGATGGCGCTGCGGTAATACGTACCGAAGTCACAGGCCGCTTTCCCTTCCTTAATGCCGTCCAAGAACGATACTGCCACACAGCAGCGGGGATTCTGCCTCAGCATGTCGAGCTTGCGCCCGTCTTTGGCGCAGTGAAAATACAGGGTATGCCCTGCAAGACAAAGTGGAGTGGTACTGCGTAGGGTTCATTGTCGGTAGCTAGTGCCAAGAATCCTACCTCCGCCTGCGCGAGGTAGTCTAGCGCTTCTTCTCTAGTGACAGTGCGGTCGCTTCTGCGTGGTTGGGTTGACATGTGAGAGGCCTCCTTGAATCATGAACTGTGAATCGTGAATCATGACCGCGCATGGCGCATAGCACATAGAGTAGTGCCCAGTGCCCAGTGGCGTGCGGAGACGTGCTTTGTGCCCCGTGCTCCGATTTTACTTTCTCCCCCGCTGCCAGCCCGAAAGCAGATAACAACTCCGCCATGTGCTATGCGCCATGTGCTATACGCCACAAGTAAAAGTAAGGAGGAACACCATTGACCAACGACATTTTTCGCATCAACCAGCAAGCCTTTGCCGAAGTTACAGAGTTTCTTGCCAGACCGGACAACAAGCTAATTAACGCCCTCACACGCGTAGTGCACAAGTACGGCACTCCACAGGAAATTAACGCCCGCGCCGAGCAAGCGAAGCACCTGCCTAATCTGCTAAAGAGGCTCGAAAACATAAACTCGCCCTATCGCGCGGACTTAGATTGGCTGATGCGAGAGCGGGATAGAGGAGCGTTTGTGCCGCTGTCGACATACCGCCGTCAAATACTCGGTGAGAAAGCCGACCGCATGTACTTTGACGAAGGGCATGCAGTGACGCTAGAAATTAGCGCTCTCCAGTATTTCCCTTGGCTGATTGCCGAAGCTAAGCAGGCCATCGAGCGGCAAGAGATTATGCCAGGGCGTTACATACGAGTGCGCAAGATGAAGGAGCAGGAAGCCGACCAAGGCGATACACTGGCAATTGCCGCCGCTATGCAGATTGTTGGCGCGAGCTATGTTGAAACGCTTGACACTAAAGGGACTGACGGCTCAAATGTTCACTTGGGCGGCCCGAGTACTATTACCGGCTACTTTGGCGGCATTGGCCAGCCAAACGACTACGCACTCAAATGGGTCGACGAATGCCTCTACTATTATACCAATTACGGCATCAGTCAAGTGCTGAATATTAACCCGGGCACAGTTTTTCTGGGCTATATGCTCTACAAGATGGGCATCAACATTACCTTTAAAATCTCTGTGTTTATGGGGAACGACAACCCCTATTCCGTCTTGTGGACCTTGCTGATGGCTCGCCTTATGGCGCGGGAGGACGGCACCACGCCGCTCGCCGGCTTTAACTTGGGCAACTCCGTCAATAACGACACGATTGAGCAGAGTTCCTACGTACGGCAAGCATTGGGTCTAGAAAGCAATGTGCGGTTAGAGCACCACATCACCGAGGCCTATAAGAGTATCGTGCGCCAGCCCTATAACCGGCGAGACGAGCTGCTTGCGCTCGCGATGACTGTGCCTAACGTAGCGGCCAAGCACGAAGGCGGTGACCCCGAGACAGAGCTCACGCGCGAGCACGCCTCGGATATCTTGGATTACTTCCGCAGCAAGTCCGAGGTAGAGGCATCCGGCGATATGGCTAAACTCGAGCTTAACTACCTCGACAAACACGCTGCAGTCAACACCACCGCACGCGCCTTAACCGAGAAAGGACTTTCTTTCATTGCCGCGCGAACTCTGCACCGTATCTAGAGCTAGGAGGTGAGCTAAATGCCTAAGAAAAAGACCATTCTCGATTTGCACAAGATGAAGAAGAGCGGTGAACAAGCCGCTTGGGTTACAGCTTACGATTTCCCTACAGCTTCCTTTGCCGAGAAGGCGGGGATGGACATGATTCTAGTCGGCGATTCGCTGGGCATGGTGGTGTTAGGGTATCATGGCACCGTACCGGTGACGATGGAGGACTGCATTCGCCACTGCCAGGCGGTGCGCAGGGGAGCGCCGAATACATTTGTGATTGGCGACATGCCCTTTATGTCTTACCAAGTCTCGGACGAGGACGCCGTAAGGAATGCCGGGCGCTTCCTTAAAGAGGCCGAGGTAGACTGTATTAAACTCGAGGGTGGCGTGCGTGTGGCCAGTCGCATTAAGTCCATTAACGAAGCAGGCATAGTAGTGATGGGGCATATTGGGCTGACGCCACAGAGCTCTGGGCAACTAGGCGGGCACAAGGCGCAGGGGCGCGATATCAAAGGCGCGCGGGCCGTAATTCTGGACGCCTTGGCAGTCGAGGCTGCGGGTGCGCTGTGTGTCTTGGTCGAAGCTGTGCCCCCGGAAGTAACAGCTTTCTTGGCGCGACGCTTAAGCATCCCTGTCTACTCTATTGGGGCGGGCCGCTGTGACGGGCAGCTCTTAATTAGCGCAGACTTGCTTGGCAGGTTCGAGGCCTTTACGCCTAAGTTCGTCAAGAAGTACGCCAATGTCGCCGAGGTGGAGACGAATGCCTTTAAGGCCTATATCGCTGACGTTAAGTCGGGGATTTTCCCGGGGGAAGAACACGTCTACCGTGTGCTTGACCCTATCGAAGAATTTAAGGCGCTGTTTGACGAGTATACCTCCGAATAATACGTGTCACGCAGGAACACCGCCTTGCCCTCGCGAATTTAAGCGAAGGAAGGGCGGTGTTTCTGTTTGAAGATCGCAGTGATTGGCGGGGCCAGCGCGTTTACGCCCGGCATCATTGAGGGGTTATTTGCAGAGGAAGCGGTCTTAGGGGGGGCAGAGATTTGCCTGATGGATATCGACCGCGAGAACCTGAACGTAGTCGCCAAACTTTCGCGGCGCATGGTAGAGGCACAAGGTGCGCAGTACACCATAACCGACACTGCAGTGCTTGACGAGGCTTTGACAGGCGCTAATTACGTCTTGTGCCAAGTGCGTATCGGGGGCCTAGAGGCCCGCGCTCTCGACGAACAAATACCGCGTCGGCTCGATTGCATTGGGCAGGAAACTACAGGCCCCGGCGGGTTCTCCTTTGCTTGGCGTTCCATTCCCTACATGCTAGAGCTAACCCGCCGCATGCAGAACCTCTGCCCTGACGCACAGCTCGTCAATTACACGAACCCTACCGGGCAAGTGGCGCGCGCCGTGCTCGATAGTGGGTTTGAGAAGATAACGGCGATTTGCGACGTACCCTTTGGGATGCAAGTAGTTTTGGGACAGCTATTAAGAATCAACCCAAAGAACCTTGCCATAGATAATGTAGGGGTAAATCACTGCGGCGCGGTGACAGCAGTGCGCTTCAAGGGGCGCAATCTGCTGCCTAAGTTCTGTTCGCTTTGCGGGCCATTAGGGCTTCTCCCCGGCTTTGTGGGGAGAATGGGGCGCCTTTTGCAGCGCTTTAGCGTTCTACCTTCACCCTACCTTTTGTATTATTACTTTACACCTGAAATACTAAGAGAGCAGCAGAAGATGCGGCGGACGCGGGCGCAAGAACTCATGCTCAGGCTTCCTGCGATTTATGGCCACTACCGCGAACAAGCGGAACATCCAACTCCGCGCTTGCGCCTGCGGCGTGGCATGGCCGGGCACGGTGACTTAGCCGTGCAGGTAATTGCGAGCATACAAGCCGCGCGGGAAGACCGTCTGGTAGTTAACGGGCGCAATGGTGGAGTAGTAAAGTGGCTGCCGGCAGAGGCTATTGTCGAAGTACCTAGTCAAGTAAGTAGCGAGGGGGCGCGGCTTTTGCCCGCACCGGAGGAACTCGACGCGTCACTTCAGGCACTCATCGCGCGCGTGGAGCGAGCCGAAGCCATGAATGTACTAGCCGCAGTGAAAGGGGATCGCCAGCACGCTATTGAAGCCATGCGCCTGCACCCGCTAGTGCCAAACACCCAGACGGCGCAGCTTTTGGTTGCCGACCTTTTGGAGGCACATCGGCGCCATCTGCCGCAGTTCTGACGGTTACAGGAGGTTACTATGGGGCACTTCGCAGCACTTGAATTGCATCTACGGCAGGACCCCGGACAGAGAGGGTTAGCGCAAGAACATAGCCCGGGGACCTTAGCCTTAGCGGCAGAGCGGCTATTAACGGCTGGTACTGCCGTTATCGCCACAGGGTTTTACATTCCGTCCGCACAAGCGGTAGAAAGCGACGGTCCGCCGGGAGCAGCTTTTCTTGCTCGCGCCTTGGAGCACCTAGGTAAGGCTGTAGTCATCCTTTGCGCCGAGAGCGCACTGCAGGCGATGGAGGCATGCCGGGGAAATCTTGGTCTGCGCTGCGAGGTTGTGTCTTTACGGCTAGGAATGGTTCCGGTAGACCTCTGGCATAACTATCCTTGCCAAGTGTTTGTGGCTCTAGAGTACCCGGGACAAGGCAGTGATGGCAAGTGTCGCAATATGCGCGGGGTAGATATTTCGCCCCATGTGCCGATGCTGGACAAGGCTTTGGCTGAGGCACAGGCGCTAGGCATTTTTACCATCGCGATGGTGACGGCGGCAATGAACTTGGATGTGGGAGAGCCGGGCGCCGTATCGCCGCTCCCGCAAATGGCGCATCCATCGCGGCCGTTAGCGACGCTCGCGCCATAGTCTGCGCGGGCGTAAGCAACTGGGGTGCCTACGCGCTGATTGCCGCGCTGTCAGTCCTGCAGAGCGAAAATCTCCTGCCTACTGCGGCAGAAGAGCAGGCTCTACTTAGGAACCTTTGCGACGCGGGGGTAGTTGACGGCTGCACGGCGCGCTGCGAACCGACGGTAGATGGCTTGTCTGCCGAGGTGTGTGCCGCGTTTTTGCGCGAGCTTAACGCTTTGACCGCGCAGTATCTAGAATCACAGGCCACCGCCGCGCCTGCCGCGCAAATTTCATGAGGAGGAAAACTATGCACATAGCCGACCGCATTGACAACATGCCGCAGTATCTCTTTGCCGAGATTGACCGCTTGAAATGGGAGGCGCGCGCTCGCGGCGTGGACCTGATTAACCTAGGCGTTGGCGACCCCGACGTGCCGACCCCCGACTTTATAGTCGAAGCCTTTGTGGACATCGTGCGCCACAAGACCGCTACCCATCAGTACCCAGAATACGACGGTGACCCCGCCTTCCGCCGCAGCGCCGCCGCGTGGATTAAGCAGCGGTTTGGCGTAAGTGTGCATGCGGACCGCGAGCTCGTCGGGCTGATTGGCTCTAAGGAGGGCATTGCCCACTTTGCCTTAGCGGTAGCGAACCCAGGCGATGTGGTACTGGTGCCCAACCCCGCATATCCTGTGTATGAGATGGCTGCTATTCTAGCTAATGCCGAGCCGTATCCTATGCCGCTACTCCCTGAAAACGATTTTTTGCCGGATTTCAACTCTATTCCCGCAGACATCTTGAGGCGCGCGTCCCTAATGTACCTCAACTACCCTAATAACCCCACCGCTGCGACTGCGGAGTTACCCTTTTTCGCTCGGGCCGTCGAGTTCGCCAAGCAACACAATATTGTGATCTGCCACGATAACGCCTACTCGGAAATTACTTTCGACGGGTTCGTGGCCCCAAGCATCTTGGAAGTGCCGGGCTCTATGGACTGCTGTATTGAGCTAAACTCGCTCTCCAAACCCTTTAACATGACTGGTTGGCGCGTGGCCTTTGCTTACGGGAATGAGCAGCTCATTACCGCCCTGCGCAAAGTGAAGACAGCTACCGACAGCGGGCAGTTTACCGCGATTCAGTTTGCGGCCATGGCAGGCTTGGCCAATCCAACGGGGACAATCGCGCGCATGCGTAACATCTACGAAGCCCGGCGGGCCCTAGTAATAGATGCGCTCGGCAAGATGGGCCTACCTTGCTCTATGCCCCGGGCCTCGCTGTACGTATGGCTGCCCATTCCGCTTGGCTTCGCTTCATCGCAGGAGTTTGCCATGCGGCTTTTAGCCGAGCAAGGCGTTATCGTCTCGCCTGGCATAGGTTTTGGGCGATTCGGCGAGGGCTACTGGCGTATCTCGCTTACTACGCCAGACACTCGTCTAGCCCTAGGTTTGGAGCGTATCGCCAAGTTCCTGAAACACTGATTCTACAAAGGAGGAGTGTCACCATGCTGGCAAAAGCCCTGCTAGAAGATTGCATTACGGCGGCCCTCGGCACCGGGGGCGACTTCGCGGAGGTCTTTGTTGAGGACCGCTTCAGCAACACCCTATCTATGGTCGGGGGGAAAGTGGACAGTAGCGTATCAGGGCGGGAATACGGGATAGGCATACGCATTTTTCAGGGTACGAATTGCGTCTATGCCTACACCAACGACGGTAGCCGCGAGAGCCTCTTGCGAGTAGCCAAAGAGGCGGCGGAGGCGCTGCCGGGTGTAAGCGGAACCCGATGCTTGAACTTGCTAAAGGGAACGTTGCCCCAAGTAAATCTGATCCATACCCTTCCTCACACAATTGACAAACAGCGCAAAGTAGCCATAATGACGCGTGCCTATCAGGTGGCCAAAGAATATGACCTCATTATTTCGCAAGTTTCGGTGCGCTACTTTGACGAGGACCAACATGTGCAAATCGCGAATTCTAGCGGCCTCCTAGTTGAAGATCGCCGTGTGCGCACGCGCACCGGCATTACGGCTATTGCCTCAAAGGGCACCGAAAAGCAGTCCGGCACCTATGCGCCCGGGGCCCACATGGGGTTTGAGTTTTACGACAAGATAGACATCGATACTTACGCGCGGGAGGCGGCACGTATTGCCAGCACCATGATTCATGCCGATTACGCGCCAAGCGACCGCATGCCGGTGATTATCGACAATGAGTTTGGCGGGGTAATTTTTCACGAGGCTTGCGGTCATAGCTTAGAGGCGACTGCGGTGGCCAAGAAAACCTCCGTGTTTGCCGATAAAATAGGTGAGAAGATTGCTTCGGAAGCGGTCAGCGCTGTAGACGACGGCACGATTCCCAATTCTTGGGGGAGCCTTAACGTGGATGACGAGGGGCACCCCACGCGGCGAAATCTGTTGATTGAAAACGGCATCCTCAGGGGTTATCTCGTTGACATGCTAAACGGACGGCGGATGCAGGCGAAGGCTACGGGCAATTCCCGCCGCCAGTCCTATAAGTTCGCGCCCACTTCGCGTATGACGAACACCTTTATCTTACCGGGCCCCTATTCCAAAGACGAAATTATCGCCAACACTGAGTACGGGTTGTTTGCCAGATACATGGGTGGCGGCTCAGTTAATCCCGCGACAGGTGAGTTTAACTTCGCGGTCAACGAAGCGTACATGGTGCGAAACGGCAAGGTTATGGAGCCGGTGCGGGGTGCTAGCTTGATTGGCAAGGGATCAGAGATATTAATGCGCATTGACATGGTAGCCAATAACCTCGCTTGTGGGCAAGGCATGTGCGGCTCACTGAGCGGCAGTGTTCCGACGGACGTGGGTCAGCCAACCATTCGCGTATCAGAGATTACCGTCGGCGGACGAAAGGGGGACAAATAAGTGGATGTACAGAGCTTTGCGAAAGCGCTCTTTACACGCGGCCGCACCGTGGGCTTTAGGGATATGGAGGTCTACGCATCTTCGCGCAATCAGTTTCGCGTAGGAGTTTTCAAGACAGAAATTGACAGTTACACCCTAGCGGAATCCCGCGGCCTGATGTTCCGTGGTCTGATTAACGGCAAGATGGGATACTCCTTCACCGAGAACCTTGCTGACGAGGGCATGGAGACGCTGCTTAAGGATGCTTTGGAGAATGCGGCAATCATGGACGGCGACGAAGGCGAGGAAATCTTTACGGGAGCAGCGCCGGACAACTACACGCACATTGATGCCTTTAGCGAGTCTTTGCCGGAAGTTCCCGCCAGTGAAAAAATAGCTTGGGTTAAGGCGGTGGAAGAACAGGCCTACGCGCTTGATAACCGGGTCTTCACGGCGCAAGTAAGCGTAGGTGATACCTCCGGGGAAACGCTGATTATGAATTCACATGGTCTCAAGTTAAGCCACCGAGATAATTTCGCCGCTGGGTACATATCGGCAGTAGTTAAAGAGGGAGCGGACACCAAGCAGTCCTATGCCTTTGTGGCGGCCCGCGACTTTTCGCGTTTTGACGCGGCGAAACTGGCCAAGGAAGCTGTAGAAGAAGCGTTGTCGCTCCTAGGTGCGGAGCCGGTGCCCTCCGGCAATTACCCCGTGATACTGCGCAAAGACGTCGCGCTCACCTTCTTGTCGGCGTTTGCCTCATCCTTCTCGGCTGATGCGGCGCAGAAAGGGATGTCGCTCTTGAAGGGCAAGGTTAACGAGCGCATTATGAGCGAAATAGTCACCATCATGGATGACCCACATCTAGCGGAGCGCCCAAACGCGGCTCCCTTTGATGCCGAGGGCTTCCCCACGCGCAAGAAAGCGGTAGTAGAAGGAGGCGTACTCATTACTTTGCTCCACAACCAAAAGACCGCCAAAAAAGAAGGCGTAATGTCCACCGGCAACGCGCATAAAGCTGCCTACAATGCGCCTGTGGGTGTTGCGCCCAGTAATTTTTACATTGTGCCGGGGCGGAACTGCTACCAGGCGCTGCTTACAGCTATGGGCGACGGACTGGTGATTACCAGCATCCAAGGCACCCATGCCGGGGCTAACCCGGTCTCGGGCGACTTCTCGCTCTCGGCCTACGGCTATCTAGTTAAAGGAGGCCAAATCGTTCGTCCCGTCAACCAGATTACCATCGCGGGCAATTTCTTTGCTATGCTCTCTGACGTGAGAGCGATCGGCGACGATCTTGATTTCGGCGTGGGTGCGATTGGTGCGCCGTCGCTATTTATTGGGTCGTTAGCTGTCGCTGGGACTTAGAGGTCGGGCATTTACCTGTGTGGAAGCTGTGGCAGAACACTAAGTCGCTCACCTATCTCGCGCTTCTCACCGTTTTTGTAAGCAACTTCAGTTTCTTTCCCTTTGGCACCGGGTTTAGGTTTAGCCTAGCGGTGAGTGTGTTTTGCTTTTATCTCTTGGTGCATGAGCGTTTGAACCGTCCGGTGGCGGGTTTGGCCACGGGTGTAGCAGTCACAGTATTTCGCGCCGGAGCTGGCTTCTTGTTGGCGGAAGTACCGTTGCTGCAAGGCCTCGACAAACACTATCCCGCCGGAGTTTTCTATCTCTTGCTGGGTGTGGGGCTGGCTCTGTGGCGACAGGGGCTAAACAGCGGGGGGCTAGACATAGTCTGGGGTCTGGCTTTTCTCGATATGGGCGCAAACATCGGTGAACTTGTGGTTCGGGGAGATTTCGCTAATCGGGATATTCTACCTATGGTTTACCTCCTAGGGTTAGTGGCCTTGGTGAGGGGAGCCTTGACCGGGCTCGCTTACACGGCTTGGCAGCAGCGCGAGGTCATCATCAAGCAGGAGCAGAGAGAGCGCGAATTTCGGCGCCTACTGCTCTTGACCTCTGATGTGACTGGGGAGTTGCTCTATCTTGAAAACACACTGGCCCAAGTAGAATCGGTGATGGTGCAGAGCCACCAGTTGTACAAGCGGCTAAAAACATCAGGACTCGATGAAGCCGAATCCGCCTTGGCCGTGGCGAGGGAAATCCACGACGCCAAGCGAGATTTTGCCCGTCTGGCGGCGCGGCTCCGCCATGTGGTGGTTAAGGAAAGCCAGGGGAAACTGCTGGCACTGCAGACACTCGCAGAAGTCGCGGTAAAAGCAAACCAAGCCCTAGCGAACGAGCAGGGCAAAGACATTGCCATTCACTCTTCTATTGAAGGGCAGGCAGAAGTCGCGGCCTACCACCGCATACTAGCTATTATTAACAACCTGATGGGCAACGCCATCGAAGCCATACCACATGTGGGCACTGTGTGGTTAGACGTACGGGTCCTCGACATGGACTTACATATTGCCGTGCGAGATACAGGCATAGGGATTAGCGAACAAGACCTACGCGTAGTCTTTGAACCTGGGTACACGACGAAGTATAACCCCGACACAGGGCAAGCCTCTACAGGTTTAGGCCTGGCTCAGGTAAAAGCCATAGCTCAAAGTCTCGCCGGCGAAATTTCGGTGCGTAGTGAGCAGGGTAAGGGCAGTACGTTTAGCGTGCAAATACCGCTGCCGAGGGGGGATTAAGGTGCACTACCGCTTTTTCGTGGTCGACGATGACATTGCCGTAAGGCGGATGCTGCAAGAGGTAATTCAGGACAGCGGGTTAGGTGTACTGGCGGGTTCTGCCAGTTGCGGCCATGATGCACGACAGGCACTGCTTTCCGCAGCCGCCGATATTGTCTTGGTTGACTTGCTGTTGCCAGATATGGACGGCATTGAACTGGTACGCCTGTTGTCCGCGAGCCTGACGGCTTCTTTTGTGATGCTCTCGCAAGTGCAGGCTAAGGTGATGGTGGAGGCAGCCTACGATGCGGGCATTGACTTCTTTATTCACAAGCCGATCAATAGCAGGGAAGTACGCGCTGTCTTAGCCAAGGTGTGTGAAACCCTCGCCCTAAAGCGAACTGTCAGCAGTATCTACCGCTCTATGGCCGAGCTCAGTGTCTCGACTGCGCCGCAACCCGCCGCGGTGACTGACAAGACGAGGCGCAAAATAAGGGCGTTTCTGCATGATTTAGGCATTGGTGGAGAGTCAGGCGCACGCGATTTGGAGGATGCAGCTCTTTTTATTGCCTGCGGCCATACAAGGGACACCGTATCCGTGAAGGACTTGCTTCTGCATGTCGCGGGGGATAGCCTTACTGCGCAAAAAGCGGCTGAGCAGCGCATGCGGCGTGCAGTGCAATCCGCTTTGCGTCACCTAGCCGCGCTAGGGCTTGAGGACTACGCCCACCCGCGCTTTGAGAACTATGCAGCCACGTTTTTTGACTTTGCCGAAGTGCGGTGCGAGATGCGGCATGTTGAACACAACGCGCCCTATGGAGGGAAGATAAGCCTTAAGCGCTTTTTAAATGCGTTAGCGCATGAAGCGGCCGCAGGCCGCTAGGGCTTTGAGCTTTGAGCTGTGAATCATGAACGGGGGAGGCTTTCCGCTTTCCGCTTTCCGCTTTCCGCTTTCCGCTTTCCGCTACTGGGCACTGGGCACGGAGCACGCCTCCGTACGCTGTACGCTGTACGCCGCCACGCTACGCGCGGGCTAGCGCACAATCTTAATATACTCAGCGTTAGGGTCCTCTGTGCCGTAAATTTGTGCATCTGCTTCTGTAAGCATGCGCACGTAGTCAATGATTTCTTCCGTGAGGATCTCGCCTGGACAGATGAGGGGGATGCCGGGCGGATAGGCCATCAGCATTTCGGCTACGATTTTGCCCTTGGCCTGTTCTAGGGGCACGCGCTTGGTCTCCGCATAGAAGGCCTCGCGCGGCAAATATGCGAGAGCCGGGAGCGGCGGCAGCTCAATGGGATGTTCGCGCACGTCTTGCACGGTAAACTTACGCGCAATTTCGCTCAGCGCATGCACTAAGGTGCGCACGTTTTCCTTCGTGTCGGCAATACTTACTACGCACAATACGTTGTACAAGTCAGAGAGGTCTACTTGGATATGGAATCCTTGCCTTAGAATGCGTTCCATTTCAAAGCCGGAAATGCCAAGGGCGCGCACGTTAATGCACAGCTTAGTGGGGTCATATTCGTAACAACCGGGTTGTCCCACCATGTCGTTACCGTAGACATAGAGGCCGGGGATGCTGTTGTTTATCTCGTATCGCGCCCAGTTAGCAAGGTTAATGGCATGTGTAAGCATCTCTTGACCGCGGAAGAAAACTTGTTTGCGCGCGATATCCAGCGAGGCTAGCAGGGGGTAGCTGGGGCTGGTAGTCTGCGTTAGATTCAGGGTGGTCTTAACGTACTGCGGGTCTACTAAGTCGCCGCGGGTAAGCAAGAGCGAGCTCTGAGTCATGGAGCCTAGGAGCTTATGCGTACTCAGGGCAGCCATGTCCGCCTTGGCTTCCATGGCCGACAGGGGGAGACTAGGGTGGAATTTAAGGTGTGCCCCGTGCGCTTCGTCAACTAGAACCGGGATCTCGTAGTCCTCGGCGATCTCCACGATGCGCTCAAGTTCCGGTGCCATACCATAAAAGGTAGTGTTAATGACGAAAACGGCTTTGGCATCGGGCTGCTGGCGCAAGGCCTGCCGTACTTCATCGGCGGTAATGGCCATGGCTACGCCGAGGTAATTATCTACGTAGGGCTGGATGTACACCGGTTCGGCCCCAGTAAGAATCATTGCCGAAATAACGGATTTGTGGGCATTGCGCGGCACGATAAACTTGTCGCCCGGGCGCAAAGTAGACATCAACATGCAGTGAATGCCAGCGGTCGTGCCATTACTGAGGAAGTGCGCGTAGTCAGCCCCAAAGGCCTCGGCGGCTAAGTCTTGTGCGGCTTTGATTGGCCCGTGCGGCTTGTAGATGCTGTCGAGGTCCGGCATGATCGTAAGATCGATGTTCATGACGTTCTTACCCACAAAGCGAGTAAACTCAGGCAGCCCCTTGCCGTGCTTGTGGCCGGGGACATGAAAAGAGAGTGTACCTTCACGCACGTAGTTGCGCAAAGCGTCAAAAAGCGGTGTGCGGCTTTGCCTGCGCTCGAGTGCCATGTGCGCGGTGCCCTTCTTGTTCCTCAACTCGAGAGCCTCCTGTCGTCCTAATGATGCGATATGTCGCTTAATATGCCGTAAACTGCCATCCTGCGCGGTGGTTAGCGTTTTGCTCTGTTTTCCGCATGTTTCTCTAACTTTGCGCATACAGCGATATATTAAACCTATGGCGAGCAATGTTCAAGTGCCCATTTGTGAGAGCTTACAGCTTACGGCTTACAGCGGACAGCGGAAAGCGGAAAGCGGAAAGCGGAAAGCCTCCCCCATCCATGGTCCATCACCTTTGATTTTTGTTTCTCCCTAGCTCACAGTTCCCAGTTCACAAGAGGAGGTGACGCCCTTGCGTAGTCCCGAACAGCACCTAGGTTTCCCCGTAGGCGCGGACAGGAGCCTTGCCGATTGGGAGCAAATCACAGGCTATTTTCGCGTGCTCAGCGAAAGTAGCCCCCGTTGTAGGGTGACTGAAATTGGCCGGAGTACGGAAGGGCGCCCCTTTCTGTTGGTGGTAATTACGTCGAGCGAAAACCACGCGCGGTTAGAGCAAATTGAGCAAGTGCAAAGAGAGCTGGCTGACCCACGTGGGAAGCAGGACAACCAATTAGCCGAGCTTATGGCGCTAGGTAAGACAGTTGTTTTAATGACAAACAGCATCCATGCCACAGAGGTCGGCCCCACGCAAATGAGCCTCGAGCTGGCCTATGAGTTAGTGACGGCGTGTGACGAAGAGACTATGGAATCGCTCGATAATACCGTTCTGCTGCTTGTCCCTTGCGCAAACCCGGACGGCTTAGATCTAGTCGTTGATTGGTACCGGCAAACGCTTGGCACAGCTTATGAGGGGACGGCACCGCCACAGCTTTATCACCGCTATGCCGGGCACGACAATAACCGTGACTGGTTTATGTTCACACAACAGGAGACACGGTTGATGGTAGAACATATCCATAACACTTGGCACCCGCAAATAGTGCTTGATTTCCATCAACAGGGCCAAGACGGGCCGCGCATAGTACTACCCCCCTTTGTCGACCCCTATGACCCCAATGTCGATCCCCTCATCCGCCAAGGTGCGGCGTGGCTCGGGCAAACCATCGCGGCTGAGTTGTCTGCGCACGGGAAGACTGGCGTGATGACGAACGTAACATACGACGCCTATTCTCCGAGCCGCAGCTACCAACACTACCACGGGGGAGTGCGCATTCTGGCCGAGGTGGCGAGTGCGAGACTGGCCACGCCTGTAACGCTTGACGAGCAACATCTGCGCGGGGGCAGGGGGTATGACCCGCGCATCGCCACATGGAACCAGCCAGAGCCGTGGAGAGGGGGCGAGTGGCGCTTACGTGACATAGTGGAATACTGCAAGCTAGCAGCCCTCGCTTGCCTTCGGCACGCCGCCAAGTATCGCAGGCTGTGGCTTAAGAACTTTGTCGCGATTGGACAGCGGGCCACTGCACCAAAACCCTATACTTACGCCTTTGTCTTGCCGCCTAAGCAGCGTGACCCACGAGTCGCGGCTGAGCTCATCGAGCTACTGATGTTTGGCGGTGTGGAGATCCATGCGGCTCTGCTGCCGTTTTCTGCCGACGGCGTGGACTACACAGCAGGCAACTACGTAGTGCTGATGCAGCAGCCGTATTCCTCTTTTGCCAAGACGCTGCTCGAGAATCAGAGTTACCCAGACGTGCGTCGTTTCTCTGATGGATTTCTGCGGCAGCCCTACGATATGGCTGCCCACAGCCTTCCCATTCAGATGGGTGTCACCGTCACCGAAATTCGCGCGCCTTTTAAGGCTTCACTGGCCCGTATCAAACAGCCGCCAAGGTTTGTCCCCAATCCGCCTGCAGTATCACTGCACGGGCGTTGGTTGTACATTCGCCCTGAACCTAATGGGATGTATACGGCCTTGGCTCGATTCCTCGCAGCAGAGGTCCCCGTACATCGGCTAAAGCATGATTGTGAAGACCCGGAACTGCCACCCGGCACGCTGATAGTAAGCGGGGAGGCGCGCGAGCTCGTGATGGAGCTTGCTGCTGACCTAGGACTTAGTGTGGGGACTCTGCCCGGCACAGACTTGCCGTCGGTTACGACCCTTACTCAGGTGCCGCGTGTGGGGGTTTATCAAGGATATGTGCCTAACCCGGATGAAGGGTTTATGCGCTTTGTGCTCGAGCAGCACGCTATCCCCTATGCCACGCTTAAAGACCAAGATATCCGCGCGGGCGGGCTCGCCGAGCGCTTTGACGTGGTGGTTATACCCAGTGCGCGCGCGAAAACTATCAGCGAAGGGCTGATGCCCGGTGTCTACCCAAGGGAATACTGCGGAGGTCTGGGTATGGCCGGAGCGCAGGCACTCCGCGAGTTCGCTCTGGGCGGGGGCACCGTGGTTGGGGTCGACCACGCCTGCGATTGGTGTATCGAAGCTCTGCGGCTTAAGGTAACTAATGTGGTCGGCTCCGCACGCGAGGACGAGTTCCTAGTGCCTGGGTCCTTCTTGCGGGTTGCGTTCGACATTAGCCATCCGCTCGCCTACGGCATGCCTCAGGCGGCGGCAGTAGTCTTTGTGCGCAGTCCCGTGTTCTCAGCCGATGAGACAGCGAAAGCGGTGGGCCGCTACCCTGCGGTCAATCCTCTCGTGTGCGGCTTGTTGCATGGGGCAGAGAGGCTTAGTGGGCGCGCGGCGCTCCTAGAGTGCACAGTAAAAAAAGGGCGAGTGGTGCTGATTGGGTTTCGACCACATCACCGCGCGCAGTCAAGGGGAACGTATAAGGTTTTGTTTAATGCGTTGTTTCGCTAAGAGGGACGCTTACAGCTTACAGCTTACAGCTTACAGCTTACAGCGTACAGCGGAAAGCGGAAAGCGGGAAGCCTCCTAACGGCTAACGGAAAGCGGAAAGCGGAAAGCGGAAAGCGGAAAGCCTCCTAACGGCTAACGGCAGGCGCGCGCGTGATGTACTCCACGGAAGCAAAAGGCTCCGTCCCTACTGCTTCCCTACTCGCGCGAGTCGCCTCGGCGTTGCGCAGCACATTGCCCTCTGGTATGCTAAGGCTAGAGAAGATGATGGAAGGGAGAGTCGAACATGGATTATCGCAGAATCTACGTTCAAGCTATTGTCCTTAATGGCCATCATGTGCTTATGGTTAGACCACTCGGGGGAGTATGGGCTCTGCCGGGCGGAGACGTGGAAGAGGGCGAAACTCCAGAGGATGCCGTGCGGCGCACTGTGGCCGCACAAACCGGCGCAGATGTAAGAGTCACTCGTCACCTCTCCCGCGAGAAGCGCAACGAAAGCTTGCACCGCATGGTGCTGACGTTCTTAGCCGAGCCGACCTCACTTAAGTTTGACCCTGTGACGCGACGCGGCACCTCAGAGCTTGACTGGCGCAGCCTCCGCTCGGAGGAACTGAGAGAAACAATCTATGAAAAGCACCTCTCGGGTAAGGAGAGGCAGTAGAGGCGTACGGCGGAAAGCGGAAAGCGGGAAGCCTCCCCCGTTCATGATTCAAGATTCACGATTCAAAGTTCACAAAAGGAGGTCACATATGCCAGAAAGTCTCAGTTTCATCGACGAAATCCTGCAGGAGCTTAAGAGCAGCGGGCTTTACAATGACATCAAGGTTATAGAGAGCGCGCAGGGCGCGTGGATTGTCATTGGCGGTCAGAAGAAGCTCAACCTCTGCTCAAACAACTACCTAAACCTCGCGAACGACCCGCGTCTCCGTCAAGCGGCCATGGATGCGATTTCCGAGTTTGGCGTTGGTCCTGCTGCCGTGCGGAGTATTGCCGGGACTATGAGTCTCCACGCCGGGCTTGATAGGCAAGTGGCTGAGTTCAAACGCGTGGAGGCCGCACTTACGTTGCAGTCAGGCTTTATGGCTAACCTCGCCGTTATTGCCGCTTTAGTCGGTAAGGACGACATCATTGTGTCCGATGAGCTGAATCACGCTAGCATTATTGATGGGGCACGCTTAAGTCGTGCCGAGATTAAGGTCTACAAACATAATGATCCGGACTCACTGGAGTCAGTGCTTAAGGGCGTTAACACTGGGCGGGTGCTGGTCATCACCGACGGCGTCTTTAGCATGGACGGGGATATAGCCAAACTGCCCCAAATTGTGGCCATCGCTAAACGCTACGGCGCCATGACTATGGTCGACGATGCCCACGGCGAAGGTGTGCTGGGAGAGAACGGACGAGGTATTGTCGATCACTTCCACCTGCACGGTCAAGTAGACGTGGAAGTAGGCACTTTTTCTAAGGCTATAGGGACTATTGGCGGCTTTGCTGCCGGGAGCGCTAAGCTGATTGAGTATCTTAAACAGCGCGCGCGCCCCTTCCTGTTTAGCTCGGCGCTTACGCCGCCTGATGTGGCAGCTACAGCGAAGGCCATTGAAATCCTTACGGCGAGCGGCGAGCCTGTAGAGAGATTGTGGGATAATGCCCGCTACTTCAAGGCTGGTATGAGCAGATTAGGTTTTGACATTGGGAAAAGCGAGACGCCTATAACACCGGTAATGCTTGGCGAAGCGGAAGTGGCAGGCGAGATGAGCCGTCGCCTGTTCCAAAGGGGTGTGTTTGCCACCAAGATTGGCTTCCCGACGGTGGCCAAGGGAAAGGCGCGCATTCGTGCCATGATATCGGCCTCACACACTAGGGACGACCTCGATTTCGCCCTCGAAGCCTTTGCGGCAGTAGCGAAAGAAATGGGAGTCATTCAATAAGATGCGCACAGGCGGGCTGACGAAGATATACGCGAAAGACCTAGTGGTTGGGGCGCAGGTGAAGAGCCACTTCTTTGTGATTGACAAAAGGCTTGTTAATTACAACAAGAACGGGGTGCCCGCGTGCGGCATGGTGTTGTCGCTGGGTGACCGTACCGGCAGGGTGTCGGCCGTGGCTTGGAACGAGGCGCTTACGAGCGACAACTCCTATCGCAAAGACGACATTGTGTTGGTGTCGGGGCGAGTCCAGGATTACCGCGGAGACAAGCAAATTTACATCGAGGAAATAACGCGCGCGAACCTTGCGGAAGTTGACGCCGCGGATTTTTCTGCGCCACCCCCGCGTCCCTTAGCAGCGATGTGGCGGGAACTCGAGGAAATTATGGCAAGCATCAAGACGCCGTGCTTACGGGATCTGCTGGTCTTACATTTTTCCCTACCTGAGGTAAGGCATGCCTTTCAGCAGGCGCCTGCAGGTCGTGATGTACACCACGCTTTTGTGGGTGGACTCCTTATGCACACGCTAGAAGTCATAGCTTATGTCGAGCGCATGGTACAGGTGCAGGGCGCGCGTCTTAACCGCGACCTGCTAATTGTGGGGGCCATTCTTCACGATGCGGCGAAAACGCAGGAGTATGAGCCGCGCGCGTTTGGCTTTGAAGTTACAGACAGAGGCAAGCTCATCGGCCATGTGGTGCTGGGAGCGGAGTTAATTAGCAGCCTGACCGAACGCATGCCTGCCTTCCCGACAACCTTGCGAGATGAGCTGCAACACCTCGTTCTTAGCCATCACGGTAAGCGGGAATGGGGTTCACCCGAGGAACCGAAAACTGCTAACGCAGTGGCACTACACCTAGCCGACTATACCAGCAGCAGACTGGCCCAGGTCGAGAAGATTATTGCCGAAACGGTATCCCTCGGTGAGCGCTGGTCGGCATGGGATAAACGTTTGGAGTGCAGTATTTTGACGGATGTTTGGGAGGGTGGCGGCGGTGAAGCGTAGCGTATCCGTCTTACTGGTGCTGCTCGTGGCAGTTGTGGCTTGGTTCCTTGCGCGACCCAGCGGCGGGGACGATCTTAAAACGGCCATGCCCTTGACGGAGTTTCAGCGGGCGACTGCAGAGCGCGTGCCGGTTTTCGTGATGTTCACTTCCGATACGTGACGTTCCTGTGTAGTAATGTATCCCGCGGTGCGGGAGCTTAAAGCCGAGTTCGGGCGAGTTACTTTTATTGTAGCGGACATTAGGGTAGATGAAACCATAGAGCTAGGGCGTCGCTTTAATCTTCGGGCGATCCCCCACTTTGTTATGATCGATGCAAACGGACGGGAACACCACGCGGTCGGCAGCATGTCTAAGGAGGAACTGCGGCGCTTTCTTGTTCGAGGGATGGCCCCGTGATAACGCTTGAGTCACTGCAAAGTATACTCGTCGGACATCTAGGTCTAGCGCTACTGGCTTCATTTGCCGCTGGGGTCTTAACGAGCCTTTCCCCCTGCATTATCGCCATGATGCCTTTGGTTTTGGGATATGTAGGCGTCAGTGGGAGCATTAAGACACGGCGCAGCCTTTTTCTGGTGTTGAGCCTAGTACTGGGACTTTCTACGGCGTTTACGGCACTCGGCCTTATGGCGGCTCTCCTAGGCGGCATAATTGGCATCACGTCCAATATCGCCCCTGTGCTGCTTGGGGTTGTTTTACTCATCATGGGACTTAGCTTAATGCAGATGATTCATCTACCTACGAAAAGTATCGCTAAGATGCCCGTACGGGCACATGGCTTGTTTGGGGCCTTCTTGGTGGGACTGGCGTTTGGGCTCGCAGCCTCACCCTGCGCGGGCCCGGTGCTTGGGATTATCGTCGGCGTTGCTGCGGCCTCCGGGCGAATTTTCACAGGCGGGTTATTGTTGTTTGCCTTTGGCTTGGGTCAGGGCGTGCCTTTGCTTGTCGTGGGAAGTGTAGCTGGGGCCCTGCGAACATGGCGGGGCTTAAGCAGATATTGGGACTTTGGAGCATATGTTGCGGGTCTGTTGTTTGTTGGCGTAGGCCTGTATCTAATCTTTCGTAGCCTCTAAAGGCTCACGGTTCCTGCTCCGATTGCGTACACTGAGGAAAAGTGTGCGTGAGGGGAGAGCAAAGTGAAAGTTCTGTATGTACTGCCGCCGGACGTGCCGAGACTTGCGGGGGACGAGTCACACCTACATGTCTTTAAGATGGCTGCTCTCCTTTCTAGGCAGGGTATAGAGGTCGCAATGGTCCTGCCGGCGAACATGGAAGTGCCGGAGTTGTTAGGTGTACGCCTGTACCGCTGGCCGCTCCCGCCGCGTGCGGATGTGCTCAGGCCGGTTCTCAGGGAGACGCGACCGACTGTAGTGCAAGTTGAGAACTGCCCTTGGTTAGTGCCCGAGGTGCGTCAAGTTTTCCAAGGATATGTGGTGTTAAATTTACATTCGCTGCCGCCTCTCTCGGGCGACGCGATTTCGCGCCGTGCTTTGCGCATGTCCCTCTGTTGGGTGGATCAAGTTGTGCTCAGCAGTTTCTTCCTGAAGAGCCTCTTTGTTGGCAGGTATTATGGTCTGCGGCTATGGGTGAATGTCGTTTATCCCGGCGTCGATGGGTCGGTCTTTCGTCCCGCCCTCTCTGACAGGGGCCTTATGCGGGAGAGGTTAAGACAGCGTATGCTCTGGGCAGTGGAACCAGATGAAACGCTGGCGTTATTGGCCTACGCGCCGCATGGCGATAAAGGGCGGGAGTTGCTCCTCCATTGCTGGTCTACTGCGGCACTAAGCCGCCTTAGGCTCGTGGTGGTGGGTAGCTCGCCTATGGTCTCTTCAGATAGAGTAATCGCTGTAGATGCTCTTATACCAAAGGTGTATCGAGCCGCCGACATGTTTCTGTAGCCTGCACAGGATCGTGCAGCAGACGGTCACATTTGTCTGCCCGCCATGGGCACGGCATTGCCAATTGTAGCAAGTTTTAGGGGGAGTGTGCCGGAAGTAGTAGGGCCGCATGCCGGGCACTATCCGCCAATTGCGGATGCGAACGCTTGGACAAACGGGCTTGACGCGGCAGTGTCAAATCCCAGTCAACGCCAGACAATGGCCCAGGCTAGTCTTCTGCGGAGCCGTGCGTTTACGTGGGAGCGCGCAGCGCGGGACTTCCTCGTGCTTTACTCGCGGGGGCATCTTTCTCTTGGTTAGGCGGCTACTCTGTGCTAGAATAAGCAAGGAAATGCTATAGCTAACCGAGGCAGGGGATTGTTGATGAAGGATGTCTTTAAGCTTAGCGTAACGCTCGCATTAATCTGTGCCATAGCGGGGGCAGCCTTAGCAGCTACCTACTCCGTCACTAGCGCGGTTATCTCAGAGCGTAAACAAGCAGAACTACAGCGCGCTCTCGGTGAGCTTTTTCCTATGGCGGACAAGTTTGAGGAAACTTCACGCGATAATATTACCTATTTTCTTGCCACTAAGGATGGGAAGCTAGTAGGTGCGATCATGCAGAGTGCGGGTGGCGGCTATGCCGGCCCGATTAGCTTGCTCGTCGCAGTGGATATGGCTGGCGCGGTGCGGGGCGTGCGCATTACCGGACAGCGTGAGACGCCGGGGATTGGCGACCGGGTGACTGCGCCTGCTTTTCTCGGGCAGTTTACGGGTAAAACTGTGCGTGACCCGCTTGCTGTGGGAGGCGACATACAGGCCATCTCCGGCGCGACATTGTCTGTACGCGGTGTAACCACTGGGGTTAGAAATGCGCTAGCCTTGTTCCAGCAGCACGTACTGGGGGGGCTGCGCCTGTTCCGGTAGACAGGTTTACGCGGGACATCGCCACAATTCCTGACGGGGAGTATCCGGGCGAAGGACGCGGTTTGTTTGGAACCATTAAAGTGTCCGTCACGGTCAAGTCCGGCAGGGTGGAAAACGTACGTGTCGTAGCCCATGAGGATACGCCGGAGTACGCCAATGCGGCGTTTGTGGAGCTTACGCGGGCAGTCATCAGGGAGCAGGATCCAGAGGTTGACGCCGTTTCGGGTGCCACCGGCTCAAGCGAAGGGTTTGTGCAAGCGGTGATCGAGGCTCTAGAAAAGGCACCAAGCAAATAAGTTCGTGGTGCGAGCACAAAGTGAAACTATAGGGCTGCCGTCATGCTGGTGGTAGCTCTTATGTTTGTGGGGGGTAAGTAATGTCGCGGTATATGCGCCTATTTGGATGGACTCTCGCCTTGTTTTTGCTTTGGATGCTGTTTGCCCAGAGCTTTGACATTCAGTCGCTGATTACAGGCTGGCTGGTGGCTGGTCTGGTTGCCTTTGTTAATCGGGACCTGTTGCTCAGCTTCGCGAATGACTTGCATGTCAGCCGCGGGAACCTCTCTGCGTGGATAAAATACACTGGCTTTTTAATCATTGATGTGTTTAAGGCTTCAGTACAGGTGGCCGAACTTGCCTTTGCCCGTCGCCTTGCCTTAAACCCGCAGTTTGTCGCGCACGAGAGTAAGCTTAAGGAGCCAATGATGCGAGTCTTTCTAGCAAACAGCATTACGCTGACGCCCGGCACCATCTCTGTTGAGGCTCCGGCGCAAGGAGAATTCGTAGTACATGCCCTTACGGACGGTGCTGCGGCTGGACTTAAGGGCTGGCATATCGAGAATTTGCTGGTTGAGATTGAGAGGCGACACTAATGGAACTGACCGCGCTCTTAGTTACCTGTTTGGGACTTATGCTTTTGACGTTTGCGTCTTTGTACCGGGCCATTGTAGGGCCTACGCCAGCGGACAGGGTAGTGGCGATTAACGTAATTGGCACGAAGACCGTGGTTGTGTTGATGCTAATTGGCTATATCTTTCAGGAAGTCCCGTACTACTTAGATGTGGCAATGGTGTATGCACTGATTAGCTTCCTGTTAACTATTGGGGTGGCTCGCTACATTGAGCGGGGCACTATAGTATGAGAGGGATGAACCTATGATTGCAACTGTAATCGGTATAGCCTTTTTGCTAGGTGGCCTGTTCTTTTTCACCGCAGGCACTGTCGGCTTGTTGCGGTTCCCGGACGCACTAACTCGCATGCACGCTACAACCAAGTGCGATACCTTAGGCGCGGGGATGGTGCTGGTCGGGCTGATGTTTTTTGAGGGCGGCAGCATGTACCTAGTGCTTAAAGTTGTCTTGCTGATCGTCTTTTTGTGGGTTACGGCCCCGGCCGCCGCACATTACATGGCGCGAGCGGTATACCGGACGCAGGGGAGGGACAAGCATGCTGGCGGCGATTAACCTGCTCTTGTTGTTGTTTCTTGTAGTCTGTGCCATAGTCGTGGCCCGTACCAAGGATCTGCTCAGCGCCACGATTATTTTCGGTGCCTACAGCATGGTTATGTCGATCATCTGGCAGCAGCTCCATTCCCCAGACGTAGCCATTACCGAGGCTGCTATTGGTGCGGGCGCGACTTCGCTCTTGTTTCTCGCTGCCATCAGCCGCACGGGGAGGCATGAAGAATGAGAAAGACCTTGACAATAGTCATCTTGCTCGGTCTGCTGACACTCTTATTTCTGATGGTCGTGGAAATGCCGCTATATGGCGACCCAGAGGCTCCCGCTCACCAAGGCATTATGCAAAAGTACTTGGCCGATAGCGCGCGCGATACCGGAGCTATTAACACCATTGCCGCCATCATCATTGATTACCGCGCTTACGATACCTTAGGTGAGGCTACGGTGTTGTTTGTGGCCGTCATCGCTGTGACGGCAGCACTCTATGGAGGCTATGAGCATGCATGACATGATTCTTGAGATGCTTGGCCGCATTCTTATTCCAGCGACGCAGCTTTTTGGCGCATATATTCTCTTTCATGGTCATTTGTCGCCTGGTGGTGGTTTCTCCGGGGGCACGATTATTGGCGCGAGTTTTATATTCTACAGCCTTGTGTATAGGTTTTCGGACAAAAAGCACCGCCTCAAGCACGAGACTTCTCTTTGGTTTGAGGTGGGCGGCGCACTGATCTATGTAGGGTCGGGGCTTGTGGGCATATTGTTTGGGAGACATTTCCTTACTAATCAGGGAGTGTTCCCGATTGGCGAGCCGGGGCGTCTGTGGAGTAGCGGCATGATTTTACTGGTGACGCTAGGCATTGGAGCTAAGGTTGCGGGCACCGTGTTTAAGTTGTTCCAAGAGCTGTTGGAAGGAGGTGCGGAACCGGATGGTCATCATTGAGCGCCTGTACACGAACATCTACTATTTAATCTCAGTTGTACTTTTCATTATTGGCTTTCATACTATGCTTACGCACAACAACCTGCTAAAGAAAATAATGGGCATGAACATCATGGACACGTCGCTATTCTTGTTCTTTGTCTCCATTGGCTATATACGCGGCGGACAAGCGCCTATCCTTAGGGAGGGGGTTATACAGTACGTTAACCCCGTGCCTTCAGCGCTTATCCTTACAGGCATAGTTATTTCTGTAAGTTTCACCGCTTTTGCCTTAGCGCTGGTTGTACTACTACACAAGCAGTACGGCACAATTGACGCCGACAAAATTATTGCCCTAAGGAGTAGACGACATGCCTGAGTTTATGCATGCGCCAGTTCTTATTGTCGCGGTGTTGCTCTTGGCTGCCTTTATTACTCCGCTGTTGGGCAAACGCCAAGCAGCAACAAATGCGGTTTTCCTAGGGGCAGGGGTGGTGGCCCTTGTACTTTCGGTTGGCATGACGCTGCGGGTGTTGGCGCAAGGCACGCTTAGCTATCCTGTAGGTGGGTGGCCAGCGCCGTATGGTATAGTGGTCTTGGTTGATGTTTTTGCGGCCTACTCTTCTCTCGTCTTGGCCACCGTCGCTTTGATTATCTTCTGGTTTGCGGCCTTCGGTCCACGCGAGGTCAGGCATAACGGCGCCTATTTTACGCTCATTCTGCTGCTCACTGCAGCGATGCAGGGTATGGTCATGGCCGGGGACTTGTTTAATCTCTTTGTGTTTATCGAGATTAGTTCACTTGCAGCGATAGCCATCATCGCCATTAAGGGTACCAAAGAGAGCGTGGAAGCGAGTTTCCGCTACCTTGTCCTTAGCGCCTTGGGGTCAGGGGGATTGCTGTTTAGCATCGCTTTGATTTTTATGATCACTGGGCACCTCAATATGGATTACATCCGCACAACGCTTATGGTGACCGCCGAGCAATATCCCTTAAACCTCTTGACATCGATAGGCTTGATGGTTGTAGGCTTTGGCGTCAAGGCGGCGCTCTTTCCCATGCACGTGTGGCTGCCGGATGCGCACTCTAATGCCCCTACGGCATCGAGCGCCTTGCTTAGCGGATTGGTTGTGAAGGTGTACATTATCGCCCTCATGCGGATTGCCTACTTAGCATTAGGTCTGGAAATCTTTGCGCTGTTCCCAATACGTCACCTCTTCTTAGCCCTTTCCACAGGAGCGCTGGTAGCCGGCTCAGTCTTTGCCATGGTGCAGGATAATGTCAAGCGCCTACTGGCCTTTTCCACCGTCGCGCAAGTAGGGTGTATCTTCCTTGGATTTGGCTTGTTTAATCAGCGCGCTATTGAGGGTGGAGTGCTGCACATTCTTAATCACGCCGTGATGAAGTCCTTATTGTTCTTAACTGCAGGCGTGATTATTCATCAGAGCGGTATTAAGAAATTGTCTCAGTTTAGTGGCTTAGGGCGCAAGATGCCGCTCACGTTCGCGGCCTTCACGATTGGCGCTATGTCCATGGTAGGTGTGCCTGGGACGGCTGGGTTTATCTCTAAGTTGTATCTTGCGCTCGGGGCACTTGATGCTGATATGCTGGTCTTTGCGGTGCTTATTCTCATTAGCAGTTTGCTTAACGCAGCCTACTACTTTCCCATAATTATCTCAGCGTTCTTTGGCAGAGACAGCGATGCGGAAGCGACAGACCCGGCCTTTGCCGTGCTCGCGCCTGTAGCAGTACTTGCTGGTATGGTTTTCTTCTTTGGGATGTTTCCCTCGCTCATGGTTCCCCTAGTACGTCAAACCGCGCTTCTCTTCGTGAGATAAACTGGAGGCCTTAGTGTGCAAGCTACGTCTTATGCGTTGACTCTGCCCGTGATGGTGCCCCTGATGCTTGCCGTCGTCATCTACGCCGTCGGGCAACGGTCATGGCAGCTGCGCAACGGCCTTTCCGTGGCAGCAGCTCTATCCTCGTTCTTGCTGGTGGTACAGCACTACCGCACCATTATGGCCGATGTAACGCTAGTGGCGGAATTCCCTGAGCTCTTACCGCCGCTTGGCGTTTCTTTCCGCATGGATCATTTGGGGTTTCTTGTTGCGGCAGTAGTTTCCTTTGTATGGCTGTTAGTGACCATCTATAGTACCGTCTACATGGTCAAGGAGCATGCCAAGAACCGGTATTATCCTTTCTCGGTGCTAACCTTAGCGGGGGCCATGGGTGTTATTTTGAGCGGCGACTTGTTTACCTTCTTCCTGTTTTTTGAGATGATGTCGCTTTCGGCGTATGTCCTAGTCATACATGAAGAGACTGCCGAAGCGATGCGCGCGGGCTACAGGTATCTTATGCTTATTCCCGCTCATACAAAACGCTTTCTTTGGCGAAGGTCTTGCCCATACTGCGCAGGCGCAAACTAAGCGGGATGTGCCTCTAGCCATGCTGGTTCCTATGGTTGTGCTCGCCGCAGTAATTTTGATCATTGATCTGTTGCCATACAATATAGCTTTAGAGCTGGCAGAGAGGGCGGCCCACTCCCTTTTCTTGACGGTCAAATAGGGGAGGGCAAAACTTATGCATTCGCTAGACTTGTTGTTGCTCGTACCGATTCTCCTGCCGCTCTTTGGTGCCGGCCTCGTGTTCCTCTCCCGCGCTCGTAAGCGAGTGCAAGATGCACTGATTGTCGTCACAGTGTTCCTTACGTTTGCTGGGACGGCCGCAATCTATCTCTTAAATCCTGAGTACCGCTTACAATTAGTTTTCTTTCGTTTAGTAGACTATGGCCTCAGCTTTCGCCCGACTAATCTAGGCACGCTGTTCGCTCTGCTCTCGGCGGGGCTTTGGGCGTTAATCTCTTGTTACGCACTCAGCTATATGCGGCACAGCCATTCGCAGACGCGTTTTTCAAGCTTCCTGCTGGTCAGCCTTAGCGGCTGCTTAGGTGTTTTTCTGGCGGGAGACTACTTTACGCTGTTTCTGTTTTTCGAAATCATGACCTTTGCTGCCTATCCACTCGTCATTCACGATGAGGATGACGAGGCTATGCGGGCAGGCGACAGCTACCTTTACATGGGAGTGGCCGGCGGACTGGTGCTGCTGTTAGGCATTCTTATGCTGGTGTGGTCGACCGGCACTGCGGACATTGTACCTGCGCTTGACAAACTGCAAGGCGGAGCGATTAGCCCTTATATGGTGGCACTAGTATTTTTGATTGGGTTTGGAGTAAAGGCGGGCTTGGTTCCGCTGCACATCTGGATACCACATACCTATCCTGTAGCCCCAGCCCCTGCCACGGCTCTCTTGTCGGGTGTAATGGGGAAGACCGGCTTTTACGGCATACTCAGTGTGCTCACCGTCACACTGTCTTCACCGTTGCCTAGCAAGGGCACGGCCGCGATACCGATGAACATTGGTTTTACGCTCATTTGGGTAGCGTTGCTGACCATCCTTTGCGGTGCGGTCATGGCTTTGTTGCAAAAGAACGTCAAGCGTCTCTTGGCCTATTCCAGCATCAGCCAGATGGGCTATGTGATGTTGGCCGTAGGCTGTGCCGCATATTTGGGCGCTAAAGGCGGCCTGCCCTACACTGCGGCCGTGTTTCACGCCTTTAACCATGCAGTCTTCAAGGCGGGGCTGTTTATGATGATGGGCTCGGTGTATTTGCGTACCCAGTCGCTTGAGCTCGGGAAACTAGGTGGTATGGCCAAAGTGTTGCCCTTTACAGCGTTTGCGACGCTGGTAGCCACGTTAGCCGTCATTGGAGTGCCGGGTCTAAGCGGGTTTGGCAGCAAAAAACTTGTTCAGTATGGGATAGAAAAGGCTGCGGCGTATCACGGCGAGCAAGTCCTAACTTGGGCGGTTTGGCTGTTTGTCTTGGGCTCCGCTTTGACTGCGGCGTATTTGATTAAGCTTTATTACGGGGTGTTCTTAGGCAGCTACCGCGGAAAGCTGGTTTCTGGGGCCAAGGAGGGGGTCACCATTCCCGCCGTACTTGGCTTGGTTGCTGGGAGTATCGTGGCGGTAGGGTTGTTCCCGGAACGGATGATGGGCCTTATGTCGAGGAGCGCAGCTGGCACGGTAGTTAATTTTGGCGTAATGACGGAGCAACTAGCCGCCGTCAAACTGTGGACAGTGAGTTCCTATACGGCGGTAGCTGTGCCTGTCGCCATAGGGGTGCTTGTGTTCTTTGCGGCGCGCCACTTCAAGTTTGGCGCAGGAACGGTGCCCTGGTGGTTGTCCGTCGAGGCGCTGCTCTACCGCCCGATAACCCAAGGCTTCCTTAGGTTCTGCTGCCGTTACGTCACGCGTGTGGAGGGCGGCATATGCGACCTGTACGACCGGAGTGGCACTGTGTCGCATAGTGTACTGCGTCGCGTCAAAAAGCTCGACGCTATGCTCGACGAGGGGTATGAGGCGGCTCAGCGTACCACAAGCCTAGTAGTTGACCAAGCGCGCGGGCTAGAACACGGGGTTGAGGAGGCCTATGCGCGCGTCGGGCATGCGGCGGTAGAAACAACGCGCAGAATGCGAAGTGAAGGCAGCGACAGTGATGCAGCAGAGCAGCAACCGGGGGCCTGGAATCCACAAAACGTCACGTTAGGCTCACTTGTTGTGGCAGGAGTGATGTTTGTGGTACTCGTTGTGCTGTACACGGTGGGCATCAGAGTCCTAAGATAAGAGATGTGAGGTGAGGCTTTGACCCCGCTAGACAAGAAGATTCTCCTGTTTGCGGTTGTTGTGGCACTGCTAATCGGTGCTTGGGTTGCTTATCGTCGCTTTGCTGTAGAACCCGGTGGGCTGGCAATCATCGAAGTGAATAATCGTGAAGTGCAACGCGTACAGCTTCGCCCGGGTGAGACAGCGCGTCGTTTTACTGTGCGCGGCACGCGCGGGATGCTTTTGATTGAGGTAGAGGGCGAATACATCCGTGTTGTTACAGCGGACTGTCCGGACAAAGTGTGCATTGGTATGGGGAGAAAGAGCCGCCCAGGCGAAGTTATTGTGTGTTTGCCTAACCGGGTGATTATCCGCATCGAACAATTGACTCGCGACTAGCGTGTTCACAAGGGGGCAGAAGAAGTGTGGCATATAGTAGTTAACCCAATCGCCGGGCGTGGTCGAACGCAAAAAGCGCTTCCGCTGATGGAAAGCGCACTGCAAGCCAGAAATATCCCTTATCGACTCTATCTAACTAAGGCACCACGCCACGCCACAGAGCTGGCGCGGGAACTAGTACAAAACGGTGCGGAAGTCGTCGGTGCAATGGGGGGCGATGGTACGGCCCACGAGGTGCTCAATGGCCTAATAGGTTCGGATGCGACTCTAGCGGTTGTTCCTACCGGCACGGGGAACGACTTGGCACGTGGACTTAACATACCACTTGAGATTAGCGCTGCTGTGGGTGCTCTGGCGAGCGCCCCTACGCGCACCATTGACTATGGCGTTGACACTGACGCCGCCTTTGGCGTGATCCTAGGTCTTGGCTTTACGTCGGAGGTTATGACTCACGTCAACAAGTACAAAGACTTCCTGCGCGGGCCGCTGGCCATCGCCGCAGCAGTAGTCAAGGTGATACATGCGCTTACGCCGGAGGAAATGGAGATTGAGCTTGACGGCAAAAAGGTGTGCCGCAAGACGGTGGCGGTGTTTATTATGAATTCCTGCTGGACGGGCGGCGGGATGTATGTAGCCCCCGAGGCGAAACTCAATGACGGTCTGCTGCATGTGTGTCTCGTCAACGAACTTAGCAGGCTTGACCTGCTTGCGCTGCTGCCGAAGGTGTACTCCGGCGGACATGTAGGACACCCTGCCGTGGAGTTCTTTGCCTGCAGGACTATCAAGATTTCTGCCGCGCGGAGCATGACAAAGATGTTTGACGGCACCGTTTACGGCAGCACGCCTGTAGATGCTCATATTGTGCTGGGGGGCATTAAGGTATTAGCCCCAAGCGGCGGACGATTCGTGTCAAACTAATACGTACCCAAAAGGGCCGCACTTTCCCCGGCTGCTTTGCCGCTGGCAAAGGCCCAGTGAAGATTGTAGCCGCCGCATCTGCCATGCACATCAAGCACTTCCCCGGCTAGAAATAGGCCGGGGTGCTTTTTTGACCTAAGGGATGGAACTTCCACCTCGCCTAACGGCACGCCGCCCCACGTGGTCTGCGCTTGCTCCCATGTGTTAAGTCCAAGGATAGGGAATGTCCAGTCCCATAGGAGTGTCGCAAGTCTAGTCAGAGGGTTGCCTTGTGCCTTGTGTGCGGGTAGGTCGGGAGGTAGGCCTGCCTCGCGCAAGAGAGGCGTTATGAGATGCGTGGGGACATAGCCCTGGAGAGCGTCGTGTATGTTTTTGTGGTAAAGGAACTCTAGCCGAGCTTCTAGGAAGGCACAGAGGTCCGCAAGGCACGTTTGCTCCGCAAGACAAAGGTGCAACGTCAATGATTTGCCATGCCCGATATACGCGGTTAAGTCAAACACCGGGATCCCAGAGATGCCGTAGTCAGTAAAGAGGACCTCTCCCGCTTCTTCTCGCGCCAGCTCGGGTATGGACACTCGCGCCTGCAAGCGTAAACCCGAAAGCAGCTTGAGGTAAGGGCTGGCCAGCCGCAGGCCGACCAGTGCCGGTGCTGGCGGTACAACCGTATGCCCGAACGCGGCCGCCAAAGTGTACCCGTCTCCGCTGCAGCCGAGCTGCGGCGCAGCTTTACCACCGGTAGCCAAGACAACCGAGCGAGCCAGTTGGGAAATGTCATCAACATCAAGCCCGCGGAGAGCAGCTTTACCACCGGTAGCCAAGACAACCGAGCGAGCCCGCAATGCGCTCTCATCCTGAAACACCACCTCTAGCCCCTGACACACATCTAGCGCTTGGATGGCGGTGACAGGAGCATTGAGCGTTAGATGCGCGTCAAGGCGTGTTAGCTCATGCAGGAGGACCTCTAAGACGCTCTTGGCCTGCATCGTGCGGGGATAGACGCGACCGTCCTCGGTGGTGAGTTCTAGTCCCAGTTCTCGCCAATAGGCATAGGCATGTCTGACAGAGAACTTCTCCAGTAGCGGACTGAGGAGCTCTAAGTCGTGACTAACAAAGTGTCCCGGTGACAGGCTCAAGTTACTGAGATTACAGCGGCCATTGCCACTGGCGAGAATCTTTTTGCCGAGGCGGTTCCGCTTCTCTAGTACCATTACCTTTGCGCCCGCGCGCCCGGCAGCAATCGCCGCCGACAATCCAGCCGCCCCGCCGCCTACAACTAGGACATCAATCACACACAGCCCTCCCGGGAATTTGCTGCTTCCTATTGCGCGTCAGCGCAATCTGGGGTACGTTGACTGTCGGGTGGGAAAGCAACGAGACATCGCATTGGTACGCCTCTAAGATGGCCTCACGCGTTATTACCTCCGCTGGCGGGCCTGCGCGGAGCACGCGACCGTCAGCGAGTAGCACTAGGTGATCGCAAAAGAGCGCCGCTAGGTTAATGTCGTGCAGCACGGCTACCACTGTGTATCCCTTGGTCACTAGTTCGCCCAGCAGAGTCAACAGCTCTATTTGATATCGTATGTCGAGATGGGATGTAGGCTCATCGAGGATTAAGATGTCGGCCGCCTGGGCTAGGGCCATAGCCACGCGTACGCGCTGTCGCTCCCCACCGCTAAGCGTGGCGAAGCTCCGCGTCTCTAGTCCTTGTAGCCCTGTCTGTGCGAGCGCATCGTCTACTGCGCGCCTGTCAGCCGCAGTAGGGGGAGCAAGTAACCCTTGGTGCGGAATGCGACCAAGCTCTACAATCTCCCGGACTGTCAGCTCCGTGATATGTGCCTGCTCCTGCGGAACGACGGCCACATAGCGGGCCAGCTCGCGCTGATTAAACGTATCGAGCGGGCGGTTGTGGACGCGGATCGCGCCATCCTGCATTGGCAACCAACGGCTGATTAGCTTAACGAGGGTTGATTTGCCTACGCCGTTTGCACCCAGGATGCCCGAAAAAGTGCCTTGCTCAAAGTCCGCATACACGCCGCAGAGCACAGGCTGAGTAAAGCGAAATGACACGTTCTCCACACTCAAGGCTGGCATCATGCCACCTCCTGACGCTGGCGCGATAAGAGCCACAAGAAGAACGGTCCGCCGCATAAAGCAGTGATGATCCCGACCGGCAGCTCCTGCGGCCGCATGACCACACGGGCTAAGAGGTCGGCGAAAGCGAGGAAAACGGCACCGCACATAGCCGCTGTAGGCAAGAGGCGGCGGTAGTGCTGTCCCACCAGCATGCGTGCGAAATGCGGCGTCATCAAGCCAACAAAGCCAATCATACCGCTTACGGACACCGCTGCCGCCGTCAGCAGCGCTGCTGTAGCGAGGAGGAGCAGACGTACTCTGCCGACATCTACCCCCAAGTGATGCGCGGTAGCATCACCGAGGTTAATCGCCGTGAGGTAGCGATGATAGCTATAGGCAAACAAGAAGCTGATAAAGAAGTAGGGGAGCATCAGCCAGAAGTGATTCCAACCGCGGCCCGCGAAGCCTCCCATCATCCAGAACAAGAGCGGGTTAATGCGCTCGCGGCTCAATAGCACTAAGAAGGAGACTACGGCGGACAAAGCGCTGCTCATAGCGATCCCCGCAAGCAGCAGCCCGAGGGTTGACTGGCCCGCAACCCGCCGCGAAATGATGAGCACGGCAAGCATCGCCAGCATAGCCCCCATAAACGCCAGCGGGGTTACGGTGCCGAGGCCGAACAGCGTGAACCGTAGCCCGAGCAGCAGGGCAATAGCAGCGCCGAGACTTGCACCCGATGACACCCCGAGCACAAAGGAGTCGGCCAAACTGTTGTGCAAGAGCCCCTGCATGATGGCTCCGGCTGTGGCTAAGGCGGCGCCGACAGCCGCAGCTAGCAGCGCTCTTGGCAATCTTAACCGCCAAGCAATCACGGCATCAACTGACCAAGTATTCGTAGGCTCCGTCACTAATTCCTGCAAAGCAGCAAGAAGGCGGGTGGGAGCAATGTCCACCGCTCCCACCCGCAAACTCAGGAACAGAGCCAGCACCAATAGCAGACCCAAGAGGGCGTTGACCGACCAATGGCGAACTACGGCAGGTCTTTTTGCTACCGCCATAGGTCAGGATGTAGTTGGGAGGCAAGTAGCCGCAAAGCTTGTCCAATGCGCGGGCCCGGCCGCAGGATCAGGTTTTCGTCTACAAGATACACCCGTCCCTCCCTCAGTGCAGGGATGCTGCCCCAATCAGGGCGCGCTTTGATCTGCTCCACCGTCTCTGTGGCGTGCCCGTAGAACATGACCTGCGGTTGCCGCGACAGAAGCTCTTCCAGAGAAAGCGTCGGCCAATTCGTGGTGGCAGTTGCGCCGAGGTTGATACCGCCCGCGCGGGTGATCAGTTCATGCAGAAAGGTGTTTGGCCCTGCGGTCATGATGGGGTTAGACCACACCTCGTAGTAAACCAACGGGCGCTGTTCATTAGCCAGGGCCTGCACACGCTCGTCCACAGCATTAAGATCCGCGCTAATCTGCCGCTTAAGCTGTGCTGCGCCTCTTACCGCTCCGGTAACGCGTCCGAGCAGTTCTGCGTTGTCTAATACCCCTTGAATGCTCTCGGCGTTAAGTACGATCACGGGAATACCGAGTGCCGCAAGTTGTTCGCCCACAGTCTTATGCAAACTGGCAGCCAAGACAAGGTCGGGCCGGAGGCTCACTATTTTTTCCACCGAAGGGGTACCGAAAGACCCCACTTTTTCTTTGGTCGCAGCTTGTGCCGGATAATCGCAGTTGGTTGTCACCCCGACTATCTTTCCCTCGATACCTAGGGCAAAGAGCATCTCGGTGTTACTTGGGGCAAGCGACACAATGCGGCTAGCTGTACGCTCTAGGCGTACTTCCCGCCCTAAGTCATCTGTTACGACAATGCTCGGCTGCAGCACGTTCAGCACGGCGCAACCCGATAAGGCAAAAGCGAGTGCAAGTATGAGCGAGATAAGAATGATGCGTTTCATTATACTTTCCTCCTAAATTAGCTTCCGAACATAAGGGACGGTTCTTTTTGTTTCAGAGGACGGTTCTAGGGGACGGTTTTTTGTTCCAAGGGACGGGTCTCTGTTACAAAAGGAACCGTCCCCAATGTTCCCAACGTTCTCCTCCTTACACAAAAAATAAAGCCCCCAACCGCTTCTGGTTGAGGGTTCGATGCAAAGCTAAGTACAAAGCTTTGACCTAGTCCTTTCGACCGAAGGACGGCGTCTTAGCTCTGGGGCAGGTTTCCTGACTACGGGAGTAACGTGCCTAATCCCTTCCATTCGCCGCGCGAACAGTGGTCAAGTGTAGGCACTACCCGTTACAGTGGCGGGACCGCTCAGGATTTACACCTGATTCCCTTTTAACCCCTAAGCCTAGGGGCACCCCACAGCGTATTTAGTTGACACCTACAGTATACCTGTTCCGCTGGCCTCGAGCAACTGCCAGAAGGAATGTCACTCTCTGCGGCGCAGCCGCGAGTTGACCTCGCTGATCCTTTTCTGCCAGTAAGCGTAGTGGGTGTACCAAATGCCGCAATATATAAACATAAACGTCATCATAAAGATCAGCACCGCGCCTTTTTCAGCTGAAACCCAGCCCGCTAGTAAGGAGGCAGGCAGAAATACTGACACTGTCACTGCGAAGTGAATCACGGTTTGTCGAGTTAGGGTCCATTCATCTATGTCAAAGACAACGGACATGGCTCCAAAGATAAATCCTACAGCAATGCCAGCCCAATATTGCACCGCAAAATTTGTGCTTAGAGCCTCTAGTGCCCGTGGTCCAATAACTAGGGAATGCAAGTAGAAAATTGTCGTGGTGATGAATACACCTACGGGGACTCCTAGCAACCCTCGCCCTAGCCCACTTTTCACATAAACATTCACTCAAATCACCTCATAGTCCGAGATAGGCTTTGACTTTGGCCACACAGCGCCTTGAGATTGGCTCTGTCGTTCCGTTCTTGAAGCGAACTGTCATTAGGCCGTTAAAGGACATCTCTAGTCAGCTGCAATGTTCGACATTGGCCAAAACAGAGTTGGAGATTCTAACGAATGGCTCCCCGCGCAACTGCTCCTCAAATTCATATAGCCGTACCCTGACAGCATAGTCTCCTCGCTCGGTGCGTGCGATGACTCGTTGATTCTCAGTGGCGAAGGAGATGACTTCCTTAGGGCTAAGTAGGAAAATGCGCTGATCTCGATGACCTGTGATGAGCTTATTTTGGTGTCCGCTGATCATGTTAACTAGGTGTTGGATTTCCGGTGTTACGCTGCTAACGTATACGACAGCATGCGATTCCTTGACCTCGGGGTCAATCTTTAGCTCTACTTTCACCACCATCCTCCCCTCCTCTTTCTGCTTACATTATAGAGGCATGGCGGCGGTTTACAACAAAGCGCATATATTTGGCAGCATCTAGACTATAGGTGGCTGTAACAGCGATGTTGATGGCGAAGAGACAAACGGTAGTTTCCGAAGAACAATCCGGGGACGGGTCTCTGTTACAAAAAGAACCGTCCCCGGCGTTCTCCATAACGGCAAAGTACTCTGTTGCATTCTGCACGATGTTCTGGTTAAATCTACATGCGGACGCCTCCCACTCCCGCTCCATGAGGCTCCCCCACATATCGCTAGTTCCCGCAGCTGCAGGTAGTATGCGCGTCACGACTAGGGCGGAAACAACGGCGATGATGCTGACTACTACTAACAGTTCCACTAGCGTGTAACCCTTAGCACGTAGGTTTATGGCAGACCCCTCCTTTGCCCACTCTAAGCTGGAGTCTGCCCAGATTATAGTTTCCTTAGACTAGGAATGGAGGGGGAGTAATGCTCGAGCGACTGCGGCAATTGAGCCGCTTGACGGACATATTAGTCGTCGGCGGGGCAGTGCGAGATCTTTTCTTGGGGCGAGAACAGGATAGCCCTGACATCGACCTTTTACTGCCCGCCCATTGCTTCCATGACGCATTAGCTGAGATGGAGCAAGTCCTTGGACGTTCGCCCTTTCCGCTCAGCGCGGAGCGAGGGTTTTTTAGATTTGTCCTTGGTGGGGCAACTTGCGACATATCGCCGCTATCAGGCGAGTTAGCAGAGAACCTAGCACAGCGCGATTTCACGGTAAACTCCATGGTCCTCTCGCTCGGCGACTATCTAGACCGCCGCCTAGACAGAGTACACGACCCTTACGGCGGTAGGGCTCATCTCAAGGAGAAGCTGCTCTCCCCCACACATGAGCATGCCCTGCAAAACGACGCCGTGCGTATCCTGCGTGCCGCCCGCTTGATGGCGGAATATGGGTTTACGCCGACTGCTCTGCTCACACTGCAGGCCGCACAGGCTAGTTCCTTGCTCAAAGAATGCGCGGGGGAGCGAGTGTGGGCTGAGTTGGCACGCATCCTAAACGCCCCATCCGCGCCTCTGGTGCTTGATTGGCTGGACACCGCAGGTGTGTGGGAGACAGTGTTGCCGGAGCTATCCAGAGAGAAAGGCGTTGCGCAGAACCGCTACCACAACTACTGCGTGTACGAACACTCCCGTCAGGCGTTTCGCTTTTATGTGCAAGTTTGGCACTCCCCCGATTTCCTTTCTACGAAGCTCAGGAGTCGCGTGCAGGCAGAACTAGCGGAGCTTGACTTTCACATGCAGGCCGTCTGTAAGCTAGGCGCACTATTGCATGACATGGGAAAACCACCGACTCAAGCCTTACGCGAGGACGGCAGGATCACTTTCTATCGCCACGAACAGGTTGGGCAGGAGATGGTGTCGGCTGTGTCAGGGCGGCTTAAGTTATCGCAAGCCGAAGCTAAGGTACTGGCTCGCTTTGTGCGGTGGCACATGTACTTAGGCCAGCTAGGGAGGTTGCCTCGCCTGCATAACGGGCACCTATACCGCATAGCACGGCGCTACGGTGAGGCAAGCGTACCGCTGGCCCTGTTTGCGGTGGCAGATTTCCTTGGCAAAGGGGAGCAAGCACAACACGAGCAAAACTACGGAAGAATTGTGCATGCGGCAGAGACCTTCCTTGAGGCTTGGGTTTTTAAGAAACTAGAGGTAATTCGTCCCGAGCTCCCAATTACCGCGCCCGAACTAATGCACGAACTGTTGCTGCCCCCGGGTAGGTGGGTAGGCGAGACAATGGACTATCTCAGCGAGCAGGCGGCCATGGGTAGACTAACAGGCCGCGAGCAAGCTGTAGCGCTAGCGCGTGAGTTCTGTCTCAATCGGTAGAGCGGCGTCATTTCACCTGCGCGTGTCCCTTGTAGATGAGTCCGCGACTGCCGTCGAGAGTGACGAGCTGACCGTCCTTAAGGATATGGGTTGCGCCAGCCACGCCAATGATGGTGGCTTTGTTTAAGTTTAGTCCCACGATGGCCGCGTGTGAGGTTAGGCCCGCCTCCTCAGTGACAATGCCTGCCGCTTTAGCAAGCACATCCATGTATTCACGGTCAGTAGCCGTGGTAACGAGAATGTCTCCGTCCACTAGCTTGGCTTCTGCTTCCGCCGCATTCTTGGCTATGCAAACCCTGCCCTCGGCGTTCAGCGCGCCAATGCCGGTGCCGCGCGCTAACACATCCCCGACGACATGGACTTTGATTAAGTTAGTAGTGCCCGGTACGCCCACGGGAACACCGGCAGTAATAACGACCAAGTCACCATTCTTGATTAGGCCTGCCTGCAGGGAGCGCTTGACTGCTTCGTCCATCATCTCGTCTGTCGTAGCAATGGTTTCGCCCAAAACCGGGTAAACCCCCCACAAAAGATTTAGGCGCCGAGCCGTTACCTCTTTGGTGGTGACCGCAATGATGGGGGCTTTAGGACGGTACTTGGCGACCATTCTTGCGGTCCAGCCAGACTGCGTTGACGTGATAATGGCAGCTGCCTCCAGTTGGGACGCAGCTTGCACCGTAGCGTGGCTAATGGCATCGGTGACTGTGGCAGCAGCTTGGTAGCCGTGACCGTGCTCCGGATTGTAGGTAAGCGCTTGCTCGGTACGTGTGGCGATGCGCGCCATAGTTACGACCGACTCGAGTGGGTACTTGCCGCTGGCGGTTTCGCCGGAGAGCATAATCGCATCGGTCCCATCAAACACAGCGTTGGCGACATCGCTGGCTTCTGCTCTCGTCGGGCGGGGATTGCGAATCATGGAGTTAAGCATTTGGGTGGCAGTAATCACGGGCTTGCCTGCGGCGTTCCCCTTCCGGATCATCTGCTTCTGGATAAGAGGAACTTCCTCCGCCGGGAACTCAACGCCCATGTCACCCCGCGCGACCATGAACCCGTCCGCGACCTTAAGAATGGCGTCTAGGTTGTCTACGCCCTCTTTGTTCTCGATTTTAGCGATGATCGGTATGTTCCCGCCGCATGACTCAAGAAATTTGCGTATAGCCACAACGTCGGCCGCAGTGCGCATAAACGAGGCCGCAATTAGGTCTACGCCGTGCATAACGCCAAAGCGCAGATCCGCCTCATCCTGGGGGGAAATTGCGGGCAAGTTGACGCGCTTGCCGGGGACGTTAAGCCCCTTGCGGTTGCTAAGTGGGCCCCCTACAACTACGCGGCAGTGCACTTCGTTCTCGGTCGTGCTCTCTACTCTAAACTCGAGCAAGCCATCGTCAAGCAATAAGCGGTCCCCGGGGCGCACATCTTGCGGGAGTCCCTTATATGTTACGCTGACATGCTCGGCGGTGCCCGCAACGGCTTTAGTCGTCAGCGTAAACAAATCCCCCGCAGATAGGGTGATCGGTCCGTCGGCAAAAGTGCCGATACGGATTTCCGGTCCCTTGGTGTCGAGCATGATTGCTATGTGCTTGCCCTCGAGTTCAGCAGCTTCGCGGATTGCCCTGAGCCTAACTAAGTGCTCGTCATGTGTGCCGTGCGAGAAATTAAGTCTAGCAATGTCCATGCCCGCGCGTATTAGACTCTGCAACATTTCCTTGTTTGAGCTCGCGGGTCCGATAGTACAGACGATTTTGGTTTTACGCATGCTGTAATCTTTCCTTTCTCAATAGGTTATCCAAGCTTTAGCGTGGATCTTGTCTTTGGCACCGGCACACTCATGACAGTGCTCGCAAGTTCGCTCTTAGTAGTAAGCAACCTGAAGAACTCAAAGAAGAGTTCCACCGCAGGGCCTAAGCCCATGGACAGCACAAGTGTGCCCAGACCTACCGGACCGCCCAATAGCCAGCCTAGCCCCAGCACGGTTATCTCCATCCCCGTGCGTATGGAGCGTACTGGCCACGCCGTACGTCTAATCAAGGCTAGCATCAAGCTGTCGCGTGGACCGGCACCTAGGCCGGCACTCATGTACATGGCGCCGCCAAAGCCCATGAGCAGAGTTGAAGCGAGGAGGTAGAGCAGGCCGAACGCAGGGGAGGGCGCAGGAGGGATGAGTCGCATGGCGACAGATGCGTCGAAAAACCAGCCAATGAGCAGCATATTAAGGACAGTGCCAATCGCAGGCTTGATGCCAAGTAAGTAGCTCAACGCAATGATTGCCAATCCAACTATTTGGCTTACTTGCCCCTGTGTCCATCCGCTGTGGCCTGCAATTCCTAGGTGGAATACAGTCCATGCGCCAACCCCTAGGTTAGCCTTAATCGAAACATCAATGGCCACTCCGATAACCACAAAGGCCAAGGTAAGGCAGACAAGGCGTAGGGGTAGCAGTGCTCGCTTGGGGATCCTCATGCTGTAACCTCTTTACTAGAATATTATCACACCTACGACACCGGAGAGTACAAGCAACAATATGGGGTTAATGCGGGTTTTCAGCATGAGCAAGAGCGCAGTTGCCGCCACGATGGTGCTGTAAGTGTCATATATAGTCCTAGTGCCAATGTTAATGGCTGCCATCAGGATAAGCACTACGACTAGGGGTCGTATCGCGGCAAAGGCTGCCTTGAGCGGCGGCGCCCCCTGGTACTTGATGTAAAGAAAAGATAGAACCCCAATAACTAGCAGGGAAGGCAAAACTACTCCTAGCGTAGCCATAATGGAGCCAAGCACCCCAGCCATGCGGTATCCTACAAAAGTTGCGGAGTTGATGGCGATAGGCCCCGGTGTAATCTCGGCGATAGCGAGGATGTCGAGAAATTCCCGCGCCGAGAGCCACTGCTGTCGCTGCACAATTTCGCGCTCGAACAAGGGAATCATGGCGTAGCCGCCACCATAGCTAAAAAACCCTACAGTAAAGAAGCTTGCGAGGAGTCGGAGCAGTATCACCTACGGCTACCTTCCTCTCCCTTTTGCAGATAGAAAAATCGGCCAAGCCCAATCAACGCGGCAATGGGGATTAAGACCGCGGGGTGCGGGTTTAGCAGTAAACTAACAAGTAGCGTAATGCCTGCAAGGGCTATGCTAAACTTATCGACGAGGATTTTCTGCCCAAGCTTTATGGCTGCTGCGGCAATCAGCGCGACTACTGCGGGGCGGACACCCATAAAGAAACCGTTTAGAATGGGGGACTGACCAGCATGGGGCAACAGTGCGGCAATCACGAGAATAACAAAGAAAGAGGGAGCCACTACGCCGGCGGTAGCGGCGGCGACGCCCTTTAGCCCAAGCAATTTGTGTCCCGTAAGTATGGCGGTGTTGATGGCTATCGCCCCCGGACCAGACTGAGCTATGGCCAGCACGTCGACAAACTCCTCTGTGGAGAGCCATTGCCTGTGCTCGACGACCTCCCGTTCGATTACTGGGAGCATGGCGATGCCGCCACCGAAAGTAAATGCGCCTACCTTAGCGAAGCTCCCGAAAAGAGATGCGGCGCAGAGGTTGCCACGCTTGTCCAAAACTATCACTCCTCTACATACAGCATTATAACACGCACTGGGAAAAGGATATCGACATTCCTGCAGCGAAAGCATATCCAAGGGAGTGAAAGGAGATTGTTTCATGGAGATTAGGACGATCATGGTAATAGGTGCCGGACAGATGGGCAGCGGCATTGCGCAGGTGGCGGCAGAAGCAAAATACAATGTGCTGCTTTGTGACCTAGAGGCAGCTTACCTCACGCGCGCCGTGCAGAGTATTGACCGGTTGTTAAGCCGAGCCGTAGAAAAAGGAAAGCTTCCTGCCGTTGAGCGTCAAGAGATTCTTGCCCGTATCGCTACAACTACTGAGCTAGATCGCGCTGTGGAGGTTGAGTTGGTCGTTGAGGCTGTAACTGAGAATGTAGAAGTCAAAAAAGGCATCTTCCTGCAGCTAGACAAGATCTGCGCCGCACATACGATCCTCGCCAGCAATACCTCGAGTATCCCGCTAACGCAGCTGGCCTCCTTTACGAAGCGGCCTAGCAGGGTAGTCGGCATGCATTTCATGAACCCCGTGCCGCTGATGCAACTAGTTGAAGTTATACGCGCGCAAGCGACCAGTGACGAGACCTTTAGCGCGGCGATGTCCGTGGTAGCGCGTATGGGGAAAACCGGGGTAGAGGTCAACGACTTCCCCGGGTTTGTCATAAACAGGGTGCTTATCCCCATGATTAACGAGGCGGCTTTCTGTTTACAGGAGGGCGTAGCTTCTGCGGAGGCCATCGATACCGTGATGAAGCTAGGCGCGAATCATCCCTTAGGCCCCTTAGCATTAGCAGACCTAATTGGCTTAGATGTGTGCCTCTCCATCATGGAAATCCTGCATGCAGGCCTAGGTGACAAGTACCGCCCTGCGCCCATGCTGCGGCGTCTCGTACAGGCGGGCCACCTTGGCCGCAAGACCGGCAGAGGCTTTCACGCCTACAAGTAGGGGAAACAGGGGGAGGGGACAGGGGGACGGTCCTTTTGTTATATCGCGTTACGCAATGCCGCCAGTGTTCTAAACGTTGCTTCAAAGGAGTTGCGTATGACTAAGATAGCTAGCTCGAAGAGCGGTAAGAAAGTAGCCGTTTTGGGGCTTGGTCTAAGAAGCGGTGTGCCGCTGGTGCGCTTCCTGCTTAAGGAGGGCGCGCATGTCACTGCGCTAGACAAGCGGCAAGCGCAGGATATGCCAGAAGTTCTGGCGCTGCTAGATGGTCTAGAAGTCGATCTTAGGCTGGGTGAGGACTATCTTGCGGACCTTAAGGGGTTTGACCTCATCTTTAAGACTCCTGTCATGCGCCCGGATTTGCCGGAGCTCAGCGCGGCGGTTGCGAACGGCGCCATAGTGACAAGCGAGATCGAGCTCTTTTGTGAGCTGTGCCCTGCGCCTATAACCGCCGTAACTGGGAGCGACGGCAAAACCACCACAACTTCCCTGATCGCAGCCGTGTTCAGAGAAGCTGGCGCTCACACGTACTTGGGAGGCAACATCGGCAATTCCCTGATTGAGCAGGTCGAGAGAATCGAAAACGGAGACAGGGTTGTCTTGGAGCTGTCGAGTTTTCAACTTATGCCAATGCGACAAAGTCCGCATGTGGCTGTAATTACGAACATCTCTCCCAATCACCTCGACGTACATAAGAGCTATAAGGAGTATGTCGCGGCTAAGGTCAACATTTGGCGATATCAGCTGCCGGGCGATGTGGTCATACTAAACTACGACGATGCTCTTACGCGCGACATGGGTGCCGCGGTGCCGGGGAAGGCCATGTTCTTTAGCCGCCTGAGCGAGCTCCCGGAGGGTGTGTTCTGGCGCGAGGGCCACTTGATCGCGCGTTGGCAGGGGCGAGAAGAACGAATTTGTCATGCAGCTGACCTTAAGCTGCGTGGGGTGCACAATCAGGAGAATGTCGCGGCTGCCGCTGCCGCCTGTTTGGTGCAGAATGTACCTGTATCAGTTATAGCGAAAGCCGTGACGGAGTTTGCTACAGTAGAGCACCGCTTAGAACTAGTGCGTGAGTTAAACGGCGTAAAGTACTACAATGACTCGATCGCTTCTAGTCCGACGCGCACCATAGCCGGTCTTGCGGCGATTGGAGGAGACATCGTGCTCATCGCCGGCGGCTCTGACAAGCAGGTTCCCTTTGATGAACTAGCGCGCGTCATTGTCGAGCGGGTGCGCGCCGTAGCGCTTATCGGAAGGACTGCGCAGAAAATTTCCCAGGAAATTTCACTAGCCGAGCACCAAAGCGGGAGACACGTGAAGAGCGCGATTCTGCCTTCCCTGGCCGCTGCGGTAGAGTGGTGTCAAGCGCAAACACTTCCCGGGAGCAGCGTTGTGCTCTCGCCTGCTTGCGCGAGCTTTGATATGTTTCGTGATTTTGAAGACCGCGGTCGCCAATTTAAGGCAATTGTAGGATCGCTGTAGTATGCATTGCTTTATTGTGGTTGCGTCCGCTAAAACAAAAGTATATACTTGTTGAGTGATAAGCGCGCCCGTAGCTCAGTGGATAGAGCGCCGGACTCCGGATCCGGGTGCGGAGGTTCGATTCCTCTCGGGCGTACCATTTCAAGAGGCAAGAGGCAAGAGGTAAGAAGCCCATCTTCCCGCTTGACGTCGGAAATGTTAGCAAGTATACTACTAAATGCGCGGGAGCATAGCTCAGCTGGGAGAGCACCTGCCTTACAAGCAGGGGGTCATAGGTTCGAGCCCTATTGCTCCCACCACTTTGGAGTCGTGGTGTAGCGGTTAACATGCCGGCCTGTCACGCCGGAGATCGCGGGTTCGATTCCCGTCGACTCCGCCACTTTGAAAAGTGCCGCGGTAGCTCAGTCGGTAGAGCAGAGGACTGAAAATCCTCGTGTCGCCAGTTCGATTCTGGCCTGCGGCACCACCTTTGTCGAGGCATCAGTGTTCAGCTGGGAGCAAACAAAGCGAGCCGTTAGTGGTTGTGCTAAAATCCAAAATGTAACGCATGCGGAAGTAGCTCAGCGGTAGAGCATCGCCTTGCCAAGGCGAGGGTCGAGAGTTCGAATCTCTTCTTCCGCTCCATAGTTTATCTGCTCAGCTACAAACGTAGGTTGGGTTTTTTCCGGCGGCGTAGCCAAGTGGTAAGGCAGAGGTCTGCAAAACCTCTATTCCCCAGTTCGAGTCTGGGCGCCGCCTCCAACTGGTTAATTTGCCGAAGTGGCGAAACAGGCAGACGCAAGGGACTTAAAATCCCTCGCTCCGTGAGGGGCGTGCCGGTTCGATTCCGGCCTTCGGCACCATAGAGCATCTAAGAGCCGCGCAAGCGACTTTTTGCCTTGCTAGCCTGCACCCTAGCCGCAGGAATTCCCTAGCCGCAGGGCGAATCCATACTTAGGCACAGACCGGATCGCGCCGCGAGAGGGGAATACGTATGGGAAACGCAGCAGTCACTTTTGACCGCTACTTGCGCTATCAAGAACTGACCGATGCACTACACGCCTTCAATGAGAAGTATCCCGACTTTGTTACCTTGGCTTCTGTCGGTAAGAGTTACGAAGGACGCGACATTTGGGCTGTTACTTTGACTAACTCCCGCAGCGGGTTGCCTGCAGAGAAGCCCGGCATGTATGTGGATGGCAACATTCACGCCGGGGAAGTGACTGGCTCCATGGCGGCTCTCCACTTGATTGACTATTTGCTCTCGCGCTATGGAGCAGATGAAATGGTTACGAAGCTCCTCGATTCACGCAGTTTCTATATCTTGCCGCGCATTAATCCCGACGGTGCAGAGTTGTATTTGACGAGTCCGGCTCATCTTAGGAGCAGCGTTAGGCCCTTCCCTGACTTTCGTAAGTATGAAGACCCGCCCGGGCTGCATGCGGAGGACTTCGATGGCAACGGGCTGATTCTCTCAATGCGCATTCGTGATGACGCCCGCGGAGCATGGAAGGTAGACCCGGAAGACGCACGGCTGATGACCGAGCGCTCGCCGCTTGACACGGCCGGGCCATTCTACCACATTTATACCGAAGGCGTGCTCAAGGATGCCAAGGGAGAGTGGGTAGAAGAAGTATTGCCTCCCTTCGCGCACGTGGCCACTAAGTATGGTTTAGACCTTAACCGAAACTTTCCCTCGGGGTTTAGTACGCAGACAACCGGCGCCGGCCCCTATCCGCTCTCTGAGCCAGAGACTAGGTGTCAAGTTGAGTTCATTAGTCAGCGCCCGAACATAGCCGGGGTGTTGCTCTACCATACTACAGGCGGGATGCTTTTTAGACCGCACAGCACCATTCCAGATAAAGATTTCGCCGAGGAAGATGTTGCCCTCTATACGGCTATCGGCAAGTTGGGCGAAAATGCTACCGGCTACCCCGTTATTTGCTGTTACGGCGATAGTTCTTCGGGTGTGCTGGACGACTGGTGTTTTGACCAGCTCGGTCTCTTGGCGTTTACCCCGGAGCTCTGGGATGCGGTCGGTCGTGCTGCTCCGGAAATGAAGGCAGATTTCCTTAAGTCCCCGGAGAAAATCGACAGACGCAAACTCGAACTTAAACTTCTGCAGTGGAACGACCGGGAGCTCACTGGGGAGGGTTTTGTGCCTTGGCACAAGGTTACGCATCCGCAGTTTGGCGCAGTAGAGGTTGGTGGATGGAAAGTCAAGGAATACCGCCAGAATCCACCGCGCCATTTGCTCCATGCCGAATGCCACAGAATGACCGCTTTTGCCATCGGTTACGCGCTTGCCCTGCCTGAAGTACACATTGATGAGGTCAAAGTCTCGCCACTCGGCGAGAATCTCTACAGCGTGCATGCAGTGGTCTCAAACCACGGGTTCCTGTCAACGAACATTACCAAGCAAGCGGTAAAGCAAAAGGCGGTAAGACCAGACTTGGTCCGCCTCGAGTTGCCCAAAGGCATGGAGCTATTGAACTGCGAGCACCAGTATGAAGTTGGCCACCTTGAAGGGTATGCCGCAGGACAGAAAGCGTGGTTCTACTATGTGTTTCCCCCGCAGAAGGGCACGGTACGCGTGAAGTGGAACGTCCGCGTCAAAGGCGAATTGGCTAACCCAGAACTTACGGTACACCTGTTGTCTCAGCGTGGTGGCAGCAAGCGGGCTGTGGTGTTGCTTGGGGACGGAGGATTGCGACATGAGGGCACAGACAACTCTGCGGTTGACACTGTCTAGACGCGCCTGTATAATGAAAGTCGCTGAGGGGGCATAGCTCAGTTGGGATGAGCGCTACCCTGACACGGTAGAGGCCACAGGTTCGAGCCCTGTTGCTCCCACCATAAGAACTAGGAATACCAAGGACTTCTCGTCCTTGGTATTTTGTGTTCCAGCCCAAAATCCCAGAAGTTCTAACAAAGTTCTAACACCCTGCTCAAC